>NZ_CP197171.1:2461150-2768794 GCF_052055485.1 Amphibacillus sp. Q70
ATATGAAGGGCTTACTTTTTTTATTGTCTTTTACATAAAAGTATGTTCATACGAAATAAATACACTACTATAGAAATTTGGAACTGAGCCATATTTTTATAGACTAGTACTGAGAAAATACAGCAGTAAATTAATGATATGGATCATTCGAGGTGAATTAGTACAAATTTTAATTTGATAAAGTCAAAAAACTATGTATTAATTTATAAATTTATTTAAGTTACACTTAGAAATATCAAAATGAAAGGGGTTAAATTATGAGTGAATGGTTAGATATCAAAGAAAAAACAATTGTTGTAACAGGAGGTGGCTCAGGTATAGGTAAACATATTGTTCAAGAATTACAAAGACATAAAGCCAATGTAATCGTTGCAGATTTAAACGTAGATACGGAGGATAAAAATGGAATATATTATATAAAAACTGATATAACTTCATTAAGTGATATCTGTAAAATGATTAAATTGACAGAGAAAAAATTCGGAAAAATAGATGTATTAGTTAATAATGCTGGTGTTAATTTACCTCGTCTGCTAGTAGACGTCTATAGTGATGAAGAACAATATGAAATTGACGAGAAGTCTTTTAAAACCATGACAGATGTAAATCAAAAAGGAATGGTATTTACTACTCAATCTGTGGTGAAAAATATGTTGAAAAATAAACTAGAAGGAACAATTATAAATATTTCTTCCGAATCAGGAATGGAAGGGTCAGTTGGTCAACCTGGATTCCCGAAATTTATAACGAGATAGTCTATAATTGCCGTTATAAAAACATTCTTTGCTTGTTATACAAAAATATATGTAACGAGGATTTCTGTTTCTAAATCCTTTTATCCATGAAAAAGCAAAAGAAAATGAACGTTTTATTACTAACTACCAAAATGATCCAACGTACAAATCAAGCTAAGCAAATGAAAGAATCTGAATGTGTAAAGCTTACATATTGAGAAATGATATAGAGGGACTCCCTTTAATTCTGTATAGAAAATATAATATCGATCGAATCCCTTTTTAGGGGATCCATGCGCAAAAAACACGATTTAGGAATAAAATGTATGGATATAAATGCCAAAAGGCAATCAAATACCAACAGGATAGCGAAAAAGTAGCCTAACATAGGTGAAATATCAATATTTCATTTTTGAAGCATGTCTTTTTGAATGCTTTTTTTAAGTTCTTTAAGACAAGACCCTTAAGATGATGGGGTACGACACCTTAATCAGATAATAAACTTATATAAAGTATGAAAAATCCATCGTTTAAATTATGAACGATGGATTTTTTTTTAACGTGCTATTATAAGCATGTAAACGTTTAAAATATATTGGAGGATTTAACATGAGAAAAAAAGAAGATGTTTTTTCAAGAAACGATTTTTTATGGGGTTCAGGAACAGCCGCATATCAATGCGAAGGAGCATGGGATGCTGATGGAAAAGGATTAGGAGAATGGGATTATTTTAATCATAATAGTGCATTAAATATCCATAATGAAGATGGTGACAATGCTAGTAACTTCTATTATGACTACGAAAAAGATATAAATTTAATGGCTGAGGGTTCTCAAAATGCCTATCGTTTCTCTATTTCATGGGCACGTATTATGCCAACTGGTTATGGAGAAGTCAATCAACAAGGGATTGATTTTTATAATCGAGTTATAAATTATTGTTTAGAAAAGGGAATTGAACCGAATGTTACATTATTCCATTATGATTTACCATATGAATTGGCTCGACAAGGTGGTTGGCTGAATCACAAAATAACAGATTATTTTAATGAATATGCAAAAATTTGTTTTGAAGCATTTGGTGACCGAGTAAAAATGTGGTCTACAATTAATGAACCTCGATATTATAGTTATTGTACAAATATTGTAGGAAATTATCCTCCAAATCGAAGATTAGATTTTCAATCATATTTTCAATATCAATATAACTTAATGATTGCTAGTTCAAAAGCAATTCGTTCATTTAAAGAAATGGGATTAGATGGCTATATTGGAGTTGTACATGATAATGGGCATGTTGAGCTAGATCCAGATACAATTAATCCAGATGAAGTATATGAAATGGCTGATTTTTTCTATAATACATTAATTCTTGAACCCAGCTTATTAGGAAAACTTCCAGATAATCTTGAAAAAATGAAACAAAAATATGGATTTATGATTTTACATGATATAAACGAGGAAGAAATTTTTCGAGAAGGTGTTGGAAATTATATTGGAATAAACTTATATAATCGTCAATACGTTAAACATTGGGAAGAAGGAGAGTCGGAAGTTTTCCATAATAATAAAGGTACACGAAGTAATAGTTTGGAAGGGATACGTTTAGAAAGTCTTTTTGAAAGTTCATTTGATCCACATGTTAGAAGAAATAAATGGGGACGTGAAGTAAATCCACGTGTTATGTATACTGGATTGATGGAATTAAAGGAAAAATATAACAACCCACTCATTTTAGTAACAGAAAATGGTCATGGTATTTATGAATCGCCTGATGAAAATGATTATGTTGAGGATAATGAACGCATTGAAATTTTTTCAGAATTTTTAGATAACCTTCTAAAAGCAAAAAAAGAAGGTGCTGATGTTCGTGGATACTATCATTGGTCAACAATGGATTTATATAGCTGGATTAATGGTTATGAAAAACGTTATGGACTAGTTCGAGTAGATTTTGAAGATAACTATAAAAGAACACCTAAGAAAAGCTACTATTGGTTTAAAGACTTTATCAATAACTATTACAGCAATAACCGTAATGGTTAATAGAAAGATAGAAAGAGTGTGAACATGAAAATTTTAATGGCGAGTTTTACACTAGAAAGTAATGAAAATGTGCCTGGTTATAATCAGTTAGATAAATTTAACTTACAGTTTAATGATGGTGTTTTAGAGTCTATGTTTGTTAAAGAAATTTTTAAAAAAGCCAATATTGAAATGATACCTTCTATCTTGGCAGATGGTCATTCTGGGAAAATATTAAGTAAAGAAGCTTTTAATTACATTTATGAGGTTATAATTCGTTCAGTAAAAGAAAATCTTTCAAAATTAGATGGGATTTTTCTGTTTTTACATGGCGCAAGTAAAATTGAAAAATTGAATGGTGGATCAGGAGAAAGAACGATTCTCAATGGGATAAGGGAAGTTGTAGGACCTTATTTACCAATCGCTGTTGTCATGGATCCACATGGCAACTTAACTGAGGAATATGTTAATAATATGACAATTGCTAGATGTTTTAGAGAATCACCACATACAGACATTGAAGATACGTATATTTTTGTTGCTGAAAAATTTGTTGAGTTACTCAATAACAAGCGTCATATTCAACCTGTTTATCGTAAATTACCTTTTGTATTAGGAGGGGAACGAAGTGTATCCACGGACGAGCCAATGCTTACAATCAACAAAAAGTTAGATGATATTGAGCAAGACAATCGAATTATGAGCGCTTCTTTCCATGTAGGATATTTACGTCATGATAATTTTTCTACAGGATCTGGGTTAATTGTTGTACCAACTGATATGAGATACCTTGATTATGCCAATGAAGTTATTGATGAACTCGAAAAATTTATTGTCACGAAATACGATGAATTCCAGTACCACGGCAATGCTCTAGAAGAAAATAAGGCGATTGAATATTCTATCAAAAGCAATGATGAATATGTTGTTGTCACTGACTCTGGGGATAATGTAACTTCAGGAGCATTAGGTAGCGATACACAGTTACTAAAAAAATACTTAGAGCTAGATAATTACAATAATAAACAAATATTATTTGCAGCTATTACAGATAGTCCAGTATTTTATCAACTAATTAAATTAGCTGATGGAGATGAAATAAAGATAAGTCTAGGAATTGAGATAGATAAATTTACACAGTCGGTTGAATTAGAAGTCACAAAGAAAAATGATGGCATCTTACAAGAAAGTTATGGTGACACAACTAATCACGGTCAAACGGTTACTGTAAAAATTAACGATAAGCCTATTGATTTAGTCATTATAGAAAAATCAACAAGCTTTACGAATTATTACCAGTTCAAGGCGGCAAATATCAATTTAAAGGACTATGATTTGGTAGTTGTAAAACAAGGCTATATTTTCCCAGATTTAAAGGAATTTGCAGATTATTCTATTATGGCTTTAACAGACGGAGCAACTAACCAAGCTACTGAGCGAATAGAATTTAAACAAATCAAACGTCCAATGATGCCATTTGACATTTTAGACCAGGAGGAATATGAGTGACAATTTCAATTAAACAAACTAAATTACCTAAACCCGATAATACGGGTAAACCAATAGTTATGAGTGATGCAACTTATAAGGAGCGCTTAAGTAAAGTGTTGAAACAAATGAAAAAATGGGGCTTTAGCTCATTAATTATTTATGCAGATAAAGAGCACGGAAGTAACTTTGAGTACTTAACTGGATTTATACCTAGATTTGAAGAGGCTCTTCAAGTGTTGAATCAAGATGGTACAAGTACATTAATTTTAGGAAATGAGAATTTTAATAAAGCACAATTGTGACCGTCAAGTAAAAAGACACAATTTATGCTCATTAATTTGAAACACTTTCTTGCCCAAATATGGTCGATCTATGTTTCATTCGATAACTATCTTCATTTAGATGAATGATTTCAACTCGGTGTAGAATTCTATCTAATATAGCTGTTGTAATTGCTTGGTCACCTAATAGCTCTCCCCACTCTTTAGGTGCTTTATTTGAAGTTAAAATGATGGATGATTGATTGTATAAATCATTAATCAAGTGGAAGAACATATTAGCTTCCTGTGAATCCATCGCCATAAACATCAAATCATCAATAATAACTAAGTCTGCATCTCTTATTCTTTTCATTCTCGTCTGTGATTTTCGAGTAATTTCTTCCGTTTTTAATACATGAATAAGGTCTCCCATCGTAGTAAAGATAACCTTGTAACCTTGGTTTAACGCTTCGATTCCTAATCCAATTGATATGTGAGTTTTCCCACTACCTGGTGGTCCTAATAGAATGATATTGTGTAACTGTTCTATCCAAGTTAAATCCTTCAACCTATTCAAATGTTTATTGCTTAATGATTTCTGTTCTTTTATATTGAATTCCTCTAATGTCTTTTGGAACGGAAATGTAGCCCATTTAAATCGTTTTTCTAACTGCTTTTCTTCTCTGCGAGTTTGTTCATATTTTACTACATCTAGGAGGAACTGAGTAAAGGAGGAATCCTTTTGCTCAGCCTCTCTAATTAATGCAGGAAGGTGATTTGCTGTTTCTGTTAAACGTAGAGTTCTCATCAATTCTTGTAATTGATTTAACTGGCTCATACTGGATCACCTTCCAATATGGCAGTATAGGCATTCACTTCTCGTTTTTGAGCTTCTGTTTCCATAACCCAAGCTGAAACTCCTTTTACTCGTGTTACATTCTTAGCGGTATCATTTGGTGTATCTTCCATTTGTCGATGTCGTTTTAAATAGGCAACGACATCGCTAAAATCTGTGGCACCATAAAGATTCCTCTTTATACACTCTTTCAATGCTGTTGATAGAATTTCTTTGTTATTTGTTTTTGTCTCTTTTATTATCATTTGGAGTTGATCCCTAATATATCGAGGGTACTTCCCTTTTACTGCTTGTAGATAATCATAAGCCATCTCACTGTCATTAAAATGCTCGGCAACTGTATTCATAAATGCATCAATACCCTTTGTTCTATCACGGCTATGTTTTCTATCTTTAATCAATAACCCTTTCTCGTCAGGGATCGTATGCTTTGCTATGATTTCACCTGTTTCAGGGCTATAAATGATTAATTCTCTTTCCTCCGTTTCCTTAATGCAGACCGTTTCGTACTTGCCAAACGTCCCCAATGGTAGAGTATAACGGTTAGATAAATATCGAATGGTATTGTCCTTATGGACACATCTTGATATACTATTTTCATAGTTATATTTTATATCTATATTTTTGGTGACTGGTCTTAAGTGTTGTCTTTCCAGGGAAAATACTTCGACCGGTCTCTTTTTTGTTGTATGGTGAATTTTATAGTTTCCAGTTCTATGAAGCCATTCCCACCCTTGTTCATTCCAAGAATCAATGTTATGAAAAACTCGATGTTTAGCGAAATTATGTTTAATAAATCCAACTACATTTTCAATTTTTCCTTTGCTCTCTGGATCCGCCTTGCGGCAAACACGAAGGTTTAGATTCCGTTAGAGTAAAATGTTTGTGGGAGTAAATTTTCCCTGTCATGGGTGTTAAAGTCGTTAGACTTTAACACCCATGACAGGGGCACCAAGCGAAAGCGCGGTAGTAGATAAGTCGTTTGAGATGAAAAAGAGGACCTTATTTTATATAGTTAAGTTTACGACAAACAAAAACTATAGAAAGAGGTCCTCATATGAAAGATATCATATCTCAGCTGACAATGAAAGAGTTAGAAGAAATAATATACCGTACCTTACAAGAAAGTTTTTCACAGATGATGTCAAAAATCCTTCAGGAGTTTGATCAGGCGATTGCTTTAGGAAGAGACAAACAAAGATTTTACTTAAAAGATAAACGTACGTTATCGTTTGAATCTGTTTTTGGACAAGTCGAGCTGAAGAGAAATTATTACCAAGATAAAGTAACAGGGAAATATGTGTACTTATTAGATCAATATTTAGCCTTTGATGGAACAAAAGGAATGAGTCCAGTCGTGCAAGATTTGGCGATTGAACTAGCTGTCACAGGTGCTTCCTATCGACAAGCTGGAAAGGTACTCGAAAGGTTCTTAGGGTATCCTGTCATCAGTCATGAAGGGATCCGTCAACAGCTTTTGCATACGGAAGTGGTTCCAGAAGAGTCTGTCCCCCTTGAACAAGATGTTTTATTCGTTGAAGTGGATGGCTTAAATACAAAGAGCCAAGAGAAAGGGAAAAAAGGAAGAGAACTTAAAATAGCAAGTACCCATCAAGGATGGGAGATGAATGGCAAGCGAGCGAAACTCATCGAGAAACGTCATTTTATTCATGAAGGCAACGGTCCATTTTGGGAAGCGTTTGAGACCTATCTGATGACCACTTATGAATATGACCCAACGCGACACCATCTCGTCATCAATGGAGATGGAGCGAATTGGATCACGTCTTGTCGAGACTATTTCCAGAAGAACGCTACTTTTGTCATTGATCGTTTTCATGTCGCTCGTGATGTCCGCCTGATCTTTCGAGGGCATCCAAGATCCCGTTCGATCCAAAAGAAGCTAGCTGTTTATGATTGGGAAGGGTTTATGGTGGAATTAAATAGTGCAGTGGGGACACTGGAAAATGAAAAGAAGGAAGAAGAGTTGGAAGCCTTAATCGCTCAGCTCTCAAAGTATCCGAAGGCACTCGGAGATTACCGTAAAAAATTAGAGAGAAAAGGGATAGATATAACCGGTTTTCGCCCAATGGGTAGTGCAGAAGGAACCATGAGTGTGTTTGCGAGAAGACTCAACCACGGTCGTAGCTGGAGTGATCGAGGGCTTGATAAATTCGTCGATGTCATGGTGGCTCTAAAAGACAATTTAGAGATTAAAACGTTACATGGAATCCTTGAGCAAACGCAGGCATTCACTGAAGAGCCCAAAGCTGAAAAGCCACCTAAACACTTCGTTGAGAAGCTGAAAAACAGTGCGACAGAAGCCACTCGTCAGAATTTAGGTTATTTGAAACAAGCAATGGGGGCTCCTATTACAGAAGCTCTGAAAGGTTTAAGAGGATTTTAAAAAGTTAAAATAGCTTTTCTTTTAAAGGAATACAGGAGTGACAACGCTGCCAAATCATAGGCTAAAAACAATATAAAATAAGGGACATAAAAAAACTCCCACAAATACTTGACACAATCTTAGATTCCTAGATTCTTTATATTGTTGGAACTCTTGTGTTAAAATTAAATCCCCACCATTCTCACTGACAACGATTAAACTATCTTGGTCATATACCAATTCACCTGGAATTCCTCCATACCACTTAAATGCATTTTCATGTGCTTTAATGACATCTTGGGTAGTAAATGGCCTATCCAACCATTCCATATATTTATATCTAGAATTAGATAGTACAAATGCTATAAAGTTTAATTTTACTTCCTTACTGTCTGCTGCCTTCTGTTTCGTATGACCAAAATCAACTTGTATTTGCTCACCCATAGGTGAATCGAGAATAGCCTCATAAATTCGTGGTGAAGTTTCCTTTCTTATTTTATATTCCTCTCGAAGTTCTCTAACATAGGAGCGAACCGTACTTTCACCTACTTCTAAATCTTCGTATCTTTCTTTTAGCCAATCTTCTACTTGTGCCGCAGACATATCTGGATGTTCTCTTAGCCAGGATAAAATTAGTTCTTTATAAGGATCTAATTTCTTACTTCTGGTTTGAATGGAATCAACCCACTTAGACATATCCGAAGGATTCTTTTTTAGATAACGATGAACGGTTGATCTTGAGATTCCTAGTTTTTCAGCTACCTTTGTCTTACTAAAACCCTTTTTAATTAATTGATGTATTTCCATATACATTTCCCACTTATCCACCTTTACGTCCTCCACTGTTCTGTATGTTTTGATATAAACATTGTACAATGGAAGTTCTTATTATTAATATTTTTGTGTAAATAAGTGTGTCTTTTTATCTAGCAAAAACTGTCTACTCTAGTTTAGCAGTCACAACAATATTCAAGAGTTAAAAGTTATGGTATTTTATGTCCTATATTTTCGCTTCCTAACCAACCAAAAAATGGATTGATATCTTTAGAAAGTTATTTAAAAGAAGCAAAGATTGATACGAGCTTAAAAATAGGTTTAGTTGATTGGAAATTATTATCAGATACATTTGATGACTTTAATATAGGATCAGCTATACCATCTTTTATAGTTAATGCAATCGAAAATATTTTTGATAAAGAAAAAGTATTGAATGCGACTTCATTATATTTACACCCACAGGAAGGAGTAAGAACCACAAATAACACTGAAGAAATTCTTAAATATGAATACGGAGCCTCGCTCGCTTCGGATGCAATTTTAGATGGCTTAAGCTCATTACGAGAGGGGGTATCAGAACTTGAAATTGGAGATAAGCTCAATTTAAATGGACAATATCAATCTGTAGTAACGATTTCTGCATTTGGTCAACGATTTACTGATGCGTATCTATACCCTAAAAAGTCTAAACTTTCTCAAGGAGATAAAGTCGCTTTAACTGTAGCATATAAGGGTGGTTTATCTAGTAGAAGTGGCTATGCAGTTAGTAATGAAGAAGAACTAGAGGAAATTGATCCAGGCTATTTAGAGAAGGTAGTCATCCCGTACATTGAAGCTTACAAATGGTGGTTAGAAAATATTAAATTAGATGCTGTAGGTGGGGAATTTTATAATGAATTTGATAAATTTTACCCGGCCGATATTAACGGTTGGGATCTGTGCCCTGGACATCTAGTATCTGATGAGGAATGGTTAAGTTCACCATTTTATAAAGATTCAACAGATACCGTAAAAAGTGGGAATATTTTTCAAGTTGATTTCATTCCAAATGTTCCAAATCATAATGGTGTTTCTGCAGAAAGTACGATTGCAATATGTTCAGAGGAATTGCGCCAGGAAATTCAAAATAAATATCCGGAGTTTTGGGAAAGAATTAAACAGCGTAAAGAATATTTACGTGTAGAGCTAGGCTTAAGTTTATCTGAGGAAATTATACCACTAGCTAGTACTTTAGGATACTATCAACCATTCATGCTCAATAATAACTATTCAATGACATACAGTTAATTTACTAATAGAAGCATTATGGTGTTAAGTCAAGTGAATAGTTGAATTTATTTTATCTTTTTATTATGAAAAAGAGTGTGCTGAACTAAACAGTCATGCATACGAGAATACGTTCGTCTTTATTCTTTCGGATAGTTGTCGTTAAGAAATAAATGTCTTAAGGCTCTACCATCTCAGAATTTGTTTAACTTGACGGCTATGTGGATACCCCTCAGATTTTCAACAATGGTATTCACATTAATTAACTGTAACTCTGGATCACTGATCACTAGAAAAGAATAAAGCAGGATGTATACTGTATTGCCCCGTTGCTTCCATGCGGACAAGAATCTTATCGAATTCAAGTTCTTCATGGAAGTGCAGAATCTGACTTTTAATGATCTTAGCTCCTGCATCGCTGTTTGATACAGTTTCTTGCCAAAGAATCGTATGGGCATCGTCTTTACGTGATAAAAAGCAAGGATCAAGCTTCGCTTTACTCACGTATAAACCGATGAATAATTCAATGGAAGGGCTTACACCTTCAATGTAGTGTTAAGATCAAAATCTTAACTACAAAACTTATTATACGAGAGGAGTATTATTATGTCGTACAAAGAACTGTCGAAAAATATTATTTCAAATGTAGGTGGAGAAAGTAATATTTCACAAGTTGGGCATTGTGCCACTCGCCTTAGAATCAACGTTTATGACGAAGATAGAGTTGATTTAGAAAAGATTAAATCTTTAGAAGGACAAATGGGTGCAATACTTAAAAACAACCAGTTACAAGTAATCATTGGTGTTAATGTAGGTAAAGCTTATGAAGATTTTATGGACGTTTCTAACACCGTTTCTAAACAACAATCATCAGATAGAGTAGAATCTAGTAATAAACAACGTTCGTTTATGGACACCATTGATACGGTAGGAGGATTTTTTGCAGAAGTATTTATGCCTATTCTTCCTGCATTACTCGCAGGTGGTATTATATTAGCAATAAACAACTTTTTTGTGAATAACTTTGGAATTTCTGCTGAAAGTGGAGCTGTTCAAATATTCTTAGCAATATTTGCAGCTGCATTTAATTACCTACCAATTTATATTGGCTTTTTTGGAGCAAGAAAGTTAAAAATGTCACCTATTATGGGAGCTCTATTAGGAGGTTTATTAGTTCATCCACAGATTAGTGGTATGGCGGGTTTAAGTTTCTTTGGTATCTCTATCCAAGAAGTAGACTACACAGGTAGTGTTTTACCAGTTATTTTAGGATTGCTTTTTATGTATTATATTGATAAATTCTTGGATAAAATCATTCCTGAGTTCTTAAAATTCACATTAAAACCTATTTTGACGATGCTCGTTGTAGCTCCAGTCACAGTAGCTCTTTTAGGACCTTTAGGTACACAAGTTAGTTCTTATGTTGGCCAGTTTATGATTTGGCTTCTTGATACTTCATTTGTAATAGCATTACCAATATTATCAGTGTCATATCCTTATATGGTTATGTTTGGGATTGATAAAGCATTAATGGCGATTGGATTTGATATGATAAATTCACTAGGTTGGGAAATAACTGTGGTTATGGGCTTTATTTCAAATATTTCAATTGGTGCAGCGACTATAGCAGTTAGTCGGTTGAATAAACATAATGCAAAGCGAAGTGGGATGCATTTGACTTCTGGTTTAACAGCATTATTTGGGGTTACTGAACCAGCATTTTATGGTTCTTTAATTGGACGACCAAAAGCTTTGTTTGGAGTTGCCCTAGGAGCCTTAGCAGGTGGTCTTTTAGGTGGATTCTTTAGTTTAGTAAGCTACATTATGGGTGGGACACCAGGTTTATTAACTTTAATATTCTTCTTAAATCCTGATGGCACTTATCTTAATTTTATTATTTCAATTTTGGTACTGCTTTTAACAGTTGGAGTAAGTTACATTTCAACAACTATGCTATTAAGAAATGATCCTTTAGCGTTAGAAAGTCCTGCTGAGGATACAGAAAAAACAGACATTGAAAATACATCAACAAATGTAGTATGAAGTTCGGTATCATCAGATGTGGGAAATGAAACAATTTTAGCACTTATCACAGGTGACATTGTTCCATTAGATCAAGTGCCAGATGAAACATTTTCGAGTGAAATGATGGGAAAAACTTTCGCAATAGATCCTATTGAAGGAAATATAAGATCACCGGTTAAAGGTACTGTTGTTTTCACTTATACTACACGCCATACTATCGGTATTAGATTTAGGACTAGAAGTATTAGTCCATATTGGAATTAATACTGTTGAGTTAGAAGGACGAGGATTTGATGTTTACGTTAAAGAAGGGGATTTTGTAAACGTAGGTACACCTTTAGTTACTATTGGCATAAATGAGATTAGAGATAAAGGATATAATTTGATAACACCTATTACTAATACAGATGCTTATACTAACATTCCAAATATAGATTCGGGTAATATTAATAGAGGTGAAGAATTTATTACAGTTGTTAAATAAAGTTATGAAAGTATTACCGTAGATTATATAATCCTGCATTCCCTTGCCTGTCAATCTTATGGTGAGGGAAGCTTTTTATAAACAAAATGATTCCGACAAGTAAGTAGGCGACTAAGTTAGTCAAGCGAAATGAGGGTGACTGTAAATCACAAGCCACGACAGTTCCACTTACTATTCATACGACATTATGCGCGGCTGCAAACAGGATACTCTATGCCAATTTATTATATAAATACATGGAAAATTGAGAAGGAGATGGAATGGCAGGCGAGAATTATTTAATTATATTAAACCTAATTCTGTAAACGAAATAATTAATTACTCTATTCATACTTGTTATAATAATGGTAGTAATGAAATTAACTATCATCCAAAGGATTGAAAAAAGATGATCGATAAATTTTATACAATCAAAAGGAGACAAAATGAATATTAATAATTTAGGCATATTAAATAAGCTTAGTACCTATATAAACTCATCACCTAGAGGCAGCAATGAATACTCAATTAGTTCCTATTTAATTGTAAATATCGATAGAATTCCTGAAATAACAGTTAATGAAGTTGTTGATGAATGTTTTGTGTCTATATCAGCCGTTAGAAGATTTTGTAAGGAATTAGATTATGATAATTTTAGTAATTTAAAAAAATCGTTAACAGATATCATATACCCTTCCAATATCCATAAACGGTCCTTTCCTAATGTTAAAGTCTACCGACAATTATTAAATGAACAAATAATTGATAAAGTAAGCATGATGAATGAAACAATTAATGATGAGACAATAGTTAAAATCTGTGATTTAATACATTATTATAATGATGTTTATTTTTTGTGTGCAAATAATACAGCAAGTAACTTGACTAGGTTTCAACAAGAACTTTACTATACAAATAAAATCATTCATATCATTTCTTCAGGTTTTGAAAATGAAATTAGTAATTTCATGCAAAACTCTGATGAAAGCTTAATTATTGTAGTATCAGTATCAGGTGTATTTTCCAATGCAATTTATGATGTTATACGTGAAAAAACCGATAGTTACAAAGTACTAATAACCTCTAATCAGGAAGGCAGTTATCATCATATTTATAATTCAATTGTTTATTTGACTGAAGAGTCTACAAATGATGATATATATGGAGTCTTGAGTAAATACGGCATCACTTTTTTATTTGATCTTATCTCTGAGCAGTACATTTATAAATATAGATAATCCTGCATTTCAAACCTGTGGATAAGATATCTTATCCACAGAATTTTTTTATAATTTCTTCTATTTATGGATTCTGATTGGTCTCCAATATTCCGTCTTTACCTAAAAGCGGACCTATTTTCCCTCTCCATAAAGCTAGTTGGTTTGTGCTGAACTCTATTATATCAAAGTTTAGGTCACTTTTTAATTGTGAATTAAATTATGGTCTTCCAAATGCATGCTTATAATGTCTCTGGTGATGAAGTTAAAAATTCTAAACCTGCTCCGGATATATTTTTAAAAGTTGCCACTGAACTTGGAGTTAACCCAGATAACTGTCTTGTGATTGAAGATTCTTCAAATGGTGTTAAAGCAGGGGCAGCAAAAGGTATGAAAGTCATTGGTTATCATAATCTTAATTTTCCTCTACAAGATTTAAGTAGAGCTGATAAAGTTTTAACGAGTTTTAAAGGATTGGATATCGATGATTTGATTGCGTTCTTTAACTAAAATAAAAACTTGTGATCATATTTCTCATATTTCTCGGATATAGTTGATAAACAATCCCCCTCTATCAATAAAAATGTCATCGACACTAGCGGATTCTGGAATTTTGATTACTCATTTTAACGGAGACATTTGTGCTTCCCATAGAGTTTACCTCTGCTAGTCAGCTTCAATACCACTTCATTAACCTGATAATATTGTTGTAATGACTCACCCCACTACAGAGATTAGATGATAAGTTCAATTTGCTGTAGTTGATTTTACACTTGGTGATTTATTTTATCCGGGAGGACAGTAATCGCTTCAATCAATGAATTTAGCTTTGTTTCGATTCGATGTAATAGGTAAAAGGTAACGGCAATCGGAAAGCCTACCTCAGTGATTAAGGATAGCCATTGTTCATTCATTTTGAGTCTCCTTTCAATTTGAATAAAAAGAGGATTGCCCTAAAAAAACTTACAGCAAAATGCTGGCATAGAATTTATCTATTTCTTAGTTTGAGTTGATTTAAAACCAGCTTCACTATTAAGCTGTTTTCAGGGCAATCTTATTCAGTTTTACCAAACAATATCTTCTACATGTCGTTCAACAATTCGAGCGCTATGTTTTGCAACTAAATCACCACCGGTTGAAAAAATAGCATTCGTCTCAATGATTTGCTCCATGATCTGGCGAACCGTTTCAGGATCGATAGGTTCGACGGGGTTATCTAGTGAGAGCGTTACAACGCGTTCTTCCTCATTGGTAAACTTCAATTCTAGTGTTTTCATTGTCATTCACCTCCTTAACTAGGGTTAAATGGATTAGACTTCACTTAACAGGGAAACATCATTTCGACGAACCTCATGAAGAGGATATTGTTGCAAGGAAGCAAGCATATGAGCGATATTTAATAATTGTTCAGCAGTTGCCTCTGTTTTGATGTTATTGAATGATTTCGTCTTTGTAATGATTTTACCTGTATCTTCGTCAATCCCAAGTTCAAAAAACAGTTGAAGTCTCGATTGAATCGTATCAGCTTGTGCCATCTTGATCACCTCCTCTCACTTTTATAATCGCCTAACTTTGTTCAATAAGGCCTATCGAGTGAGAGATAAATAAAGTAAAGATGGGGAAATTGTGCTATACTACAATCGACTATATAAATAGAAAGGTATGAGGATGGATCGATGAGTAACCAAGCACTTATTTTTTTTGATATTGATGGAACATTACTTGATCATGATAAGAAATTACCAAAATCAACTGAAAAAGCAATTGAACAATTGCATAAAGTAGGGCATGTTCCTGTTATTGCAACAGGACGAGGACCCTTTGCATTTGAATCATTACGTCAAAAATTAAATATTCATTCTTTTGTAGGTTTTAATGGTTCTTATGTTGTTATTGATGATGAAGTTATTTTTACGAACCCGCTAAATAAAGAAAAGTTATTAGACCTGGCTAAAGAGGGACTAACAAATAATCATCCAGTTGTTTTTATGGATGTGGAAGGTATGCGGGCAAATGTTCCTAATCATCAGTCGATTGATGAAAGTATTGCCAGCTTAAAAATCGATGCTTTTCCTTCATATGATCCGACATATCATGAGGGTAGGGTATTATATCAATCATATCTTTTCTGCTCTCAAGATGAAGAAAAATATTATCAGAAGAAATACCCTGAATTTGAATTTGTTCGTTGGCATCCACTATCACTGGATGTTTTACCAGAGGGAGGATCAAAAGCGGCAGGGATTAAAGCTGTTATTGAAACTTTAGACATAAATGAAGAAAATATCTATGCATTTGGCGATGGTTTAAATGATATAGAAATGCTTAAAACTGTTAAAAATAGTGTCGCGATGGGAAATGCTGAACTAGAAGTGAAAAATGTAGCCAAGTATGTAACGGGAGATGTTGCAGATGATGGATTGGTTCAAGGATTGAGAATGGCCGGCTTATTATAAGATTAATGTTAAGGTATCTAGAGTAAAATTTAGATATCTTTTTTTTGCATAAAATATTTAAAAAATAATTTCAATAACCTCTTCCCAAAATGATAGAAATTTGTTAAAATACATTATCGTGAATAAATATACACTAATTAATCAATAAAAGAAGGGGATTACTAAGATGAGAAGAAATTATTTATTTATTATTATGCTATTTGTTTCAACTGTATTGCTTTTAGCTGCTTGTGGAGCTGGCGATGATCAAGATGAAACAGGTGATCAAGCAGCAGAAACGAATGATGAGGAAACTGAAGACCAAACACAATTGATTATGGGAACCTCAGCTGATTATCCACCATTTGAATCATATAATCCAGAAGGTGATATTGTTGGTTTTGATATTGATCTAGCTAATTATATTGCAGATGAATTGGGTGTTGAGTTAGACATTCGTGATATGGGATTTGATGGATTAATCGGTGCTCTACAATCAGGGCGTGTCGATATGGTGATCTCAGGTATGTCGGCAGACGAAGACCGTCGCGAGAATGTTGACTTCTCAATTGACTATCACCATTCTGGAGAAATGTTTGTGACACAGGAAGATTCTGATTTGACATCACTTGATGATCTCGATGGAACAACGATAGGTGTTCAACTGGGTTCAATTCAACAAGAAGGGGCCAAGGCACTGCAAGAGGAATATGATTTTGAAGTGAAAGCATTGGATGAAGCTCAAGGCTTGATACAAGAACTTTTGACTAACCGAATTGATGCTGCTTATTTAGATAAAGAAGTTGCTCTTGGCTTTATTGAAGCACAAGGTTTAACTGGGTTTGATGATCCGTCACGTTTAACTCCAGGTATGGCCGTTGCTTTTCCAAAGGACAGTGATCTTGTTGAGCAGGTCGATGAAATTATTGAACAAGCAATTGAAACAGGAGTTCTAGCTGAGTGGGAAGCTGAATGGTTATCTGAAGCTGAGTAAAAATATTATCATGAAAGAAGGTGTAGGGCATGGATTTGGAATTTAGCCAAATCGTGCCTTATATTCCTTTTATTTTAAAAGGAATATGGGTAACATTACAATTTGTCATTATATCAATCTTAGTTGGTTTTTTATTAGGGACCCTTTTAGCTCTATTTAAAATTAGTAGTATCAAACCTTTAAAATGGTTTGCTGATGGATATACATCGATTTTTCGTGGAACACCGCTTATCTTGCAGTTAATGCTTATTTATTATGCGGTCCCACAATTATTTGATTATGATATTTCGGCTTTTTTATCCGCTGTGCTAGCTTTTGGCTTAAACTCAGCCGCCTATGTATCTGAAATCATTCGGGGTGGAATTCAAGCCGTTGATCGTGGACAAACTGAAGCATCACTGGCTCTGGGTATCTCTTACCGTCGGATGATGGTTGATATTATTTTGCCACAAGCGATGAAAAATATATTACCAGCATTGATGAATGAATTTATCACTTTAACAAAAGAATCAGCGATTGTTTCAACAATTGGTTATGCAGACTTGATGCGTAGAGCCACAGTTGTGACAGCCGATATTTTTAAATACTTTGAGCCGTATTTATTTGTCGGTGTGTTATACTATTCAATGGTTATGTTGTTAACGATACTGGGAAGACGGTTAGAACGGAGGTTACAGCGAAGTGATTAAAGTTGAACAATTGTCCAAAAAGTTTAATGATAATGAAGTATTGCATGATATTAATGTTGAGATAAAAAAAGGTGAGGTTGTTTCCATTATTGGTCCATCTGGATCAGGGAAATCAACTTTCTTGCGCTGTATTAATTTACTTGAAAAACCGACAGAAGGGAAAATCTATGTTAGTGGGCAAGACTTAACCGCTCCAAAAGCGAATGTTACCAAAGCAAGAGAGAAAATTGGCATGGTGTTTCAACACTTTCATCTCTTTCCACATTTAACGGTTTTAGGAAATATTACTTATGCTCCTATTAAAGTCAAACAGTTAAGTAAGGCAGAGGCTGAAAAAAGAGGACGTGAATTATTAAAGCGTGTGGGTCTAGAAGACAAAGAAACAGATTATCCAAGCCGCTTATCAGGTGGGCAAAAACAACGTGTGGCGATTGCCCGTGCTCTAGCTATGGAACCTGAATTAATGTTATTTGATGAACCGACCTCTGCTCTTGATCCAGAAATGGTTAATGAAGTTCTTGATGTTATGAAAGATCTAGCCCATTCAGGAATGACGATGCTTGTGGTGACACATGAGATGGGTTTTGCTCGAGAAGTTGCTGATCGAGTTTTATTCCTTGATGAGGGAAGATTGCTTGAAACGGGTGATCCTAAGGTTTTCTTTGAAGAACCAAAAACTGAACGGGCACAAAGCTTTTTAGCCAAAATTTTATAATGAAAATATTGAACCCCCCAAGAACTTGTTTTCTTGAGGGGTTCATCTCGTTTCAACGTGTTTTGACAACTGTTATTCGTCGCATAAATGGAAAACCAAGTAAACAGAAACCTATTCCGATGATAAATAAAGTAACAAAAGACACCATGGTTATATTCGAGAAAATATCCATTAATCCACGAATAATCCAGCCTTCAAAGACACCGTGTAATGTGATAACAATGAGTAGACCCAATAAAGATCCGCCACCTATTAAACCTGTACGATAGAAAATTAAAGCCATTAAATATAGTAACGCCATAATAAAGAACATCACTAATGCATCGACGATAATACGCGTGACCCAATTATCAGTCAACAAAACAGCAGGGTGCCAAAAAATAAAATTGGTAATATTAAAAGCCTCAAATAGCCACTCTGTTATAAGTTGCAAAGTACTTGATAGAACAGCGATAATGATCGAATAAGCAAACATAAAATAGACTTGCATCAAATAAATATTTTTGCGCACCGCACCCATCTTCAAGCCAAATGCCACATTTCCTTTGACTAACTGGAAGGCGATAATGCCGACATTTGTGTAGGTGGCAAAAGGGAGGGCAAAATACATGTGAAATTCATCCATGCCAAGTAACAAATAGCAAACAACGGCTGATGCAAGCAGAATGCCGATTAAAATAGTGAAAAAGATTTTTAATGAACGAATGACGTCAATTGAATAGTAATAAAACATCCCTTTTATTTGATTATTCATAGTTATACCTCGCCTTTCTGTTCTGTTAAATGAATCATTAATTCTTGGATAGGTACACCATCTGTTTCCAATCCAAGTGCTTGTGCTTCTTTGCGATTGCCAAAAACATAGGCAAATGCACTTCCAGCCAAATCGGTACGTTGAATGATTTCTTTACCAGCGAGAAAAGTGTCTACTTTTTCTTTTGGTCCCGATATCGCTACTGTTTTCTCTCGCAAGTCTTCAGAAGTTTCTTGTAAAATAATTGATCCTTGCTGAAGAATAATGACTTCCTCAAACATTAAACTAACTTCATCGATTAAATGTGTGGAAAAAATAATGGTTCTTGGGTTTTCTTGATAATCTTCCAGTAGAATCTCATAAAACTTTTTCCGTGAAGGAGCATCCATTCCGATATAAGGCTCATCGAAAATAGTAATCGGTGCTCTGCTAGCTAAACCAACTGTGATCCCTAAAGCGGATTCCATACCTTTCGATAACGCCTTGATTTTGGCTGATTGTTTCAAATTAAAAATCTCTAGCAGTTCTTCCGCCATGTCTTGATCCCAATTCGGATAGAAGAAAGCATAAAGTTTTAAGGCTTGCTGTATTTTTAATTCTGGGCTGAAATTATTTGCTTCTTTAATCAGACAAATCGATTCTGAAAGTTTCTGATTTTCAAATGGGTTCTCTCCATCAATGGTAATATCACCCGAAGAAGCAAGAATTTGACCACTTAGAATATCCATAAATGTCGTTTTTCCAGCACCGTTTCTGCCAAGCAAGCCATAGATTTTATTACCTGCCAATGTGAGAGAAACGTTATTCAATGCATGCGTCGATCCATATGTTTTACTTAATTGATTAACTTTAATTTTCACTTTTCTCATCCTCTCGCTTGAACATGTTCATTAACTCTTGATGACTCATGTCTAATTTTTGTGCTTCTTTTTTCATTGGGAGAAAATAATTTTCATAGAATGTTTGTTTTCTTTTCTCAATGACAATTGCTGGTGCTTCTTTAGTGACAAACATTCCAACACCTCTTTTCTTGACTAAAATCCCTTCTGCAACAAGCTCATTCATCCCCTTTCCAGCTGTTGCTGGATTAATTTGATAAAATTTCGCCATTTCATTCGTTGATGGTGACCGTTCTCCAACTTTGAGTGAGCCATCGATAATTGAATCTTCAATCTGTTCTTTTATCTGCAGGAAGATCGGTTTGTTTTCATCCAATTCTTTTTTCATTAGCTTCATTCCTTAATTGGTTAATTACTTATGTAACTAACTATATAACGTTTTATTTGAATTGTCAACTTATTTTTTAATATTGACGTTTCAATTGACCATAGAAAAGGGAAACTATATAATAAAAGTAGCGTATATTTTATTACGACACTGGCAGGAAATGAGAGGTGTATAAAATGAATTCTGCACAATTCGAACGACTACCTCATTTTATAAGAAAAGAAATGGAGTCTATTTCTGAAAAAATTCGTCCTTTAATGAAGAAGGTATCGACTTACTATATATTTGGCTTACCCTTAATGTTAATCGGTATTCTCAATATTCTGTTCTTTTTATTTGATAATGGTCTGGATATGGAAAGTTACTTAGTTCCAATTGTATATGCATTTTTTGCTGCACTTGGTTTAGCACTATTCAATGAGTCTCGTCTTTTAAAGAAAGAGATTCATCAAGTAGGTAAAGATTATATCATCGAGAGAATTAATAAGAGTGAATTAATGGGAGATGAAGAGAAAAATCGTTATATTGCAAGTATAAAAAGGCAAGTGAAAATGGACTTACAGCCATTCTTTAAATTTTTAGCTGAGGAAAATAAACGAAATCAGGATGCTTTCTTTAAGTAAAAGGTAAAAGATAGTTAATAAAATGTTAATCCCCAACCCTTTCATCGATTCAGATAAAGAGGTTGGGGAGTATTTTTATTAAATAAGAAGGCTTAGCTAATCAACTTTATTGAATCCATAATTTAATGAGGTACAAACGCTGAACAAACGAATAGAAGTTAGACTTATATCTTTAAAGTGGAATTCGTCTTGTTCTAATTTCTGAAAACAATAAGGAAATAAATTCATAATCCAACTTATACTCTACGGCTGCTAAATAAGCTTCAATTAAAAGTTCGTCTGATAATAAATTCACTTTATCGCCTGCTTTCATAAGTTTTAAACAAATATGGTGTTAATAAGTTCTACGTTTGTTTACGAAAGAAATAGATAGTTGTGAAAATATATGAAATACTTTATTATTGTTGATAGTATTGTTCATTATGTTGCTATTGTTTTGAGGTGAAAGTGATGAAATTAATATGGGAAGCAATGCAATCGCCAATAAATAATTTACTCGGTATTTTTATTTATTTAACTTTATTCCTTTTTTGTACGATTTTGTTTGCTACAGCAATGCTATATTTAATTCCTAATCGATTATCAACACGATGGAAGAATGCCATTATTGGTTCAGTAGCCTTTATTGCCTTAATCATATCGTTATATTATGTCATATCTAAACAATTCTTTTGACATGTAGTTACTATGTTACCCGCTTTAACAATTATTAAACCTGAATTTTCGCTTTAGTAACTATATGGAACTTAGTAGACAGAAATCGATTAGCAAACTATTTATCAAACTCTTAATATAACTCATGTTATAAAATACATTCTAGTTGGGGGAAGTTGGCGATGAAAATTGGTTTTATTGGAACAGGGAATATGGCCACTGCAATTATTAAAGGAATAGTCGCTAAGGAATTTGCTGCAGCGAGAGATATCTATTTATACGATATTTTAACAGATAAAGTCCATGGGCTTGCTGACGAGGTTGGGGCAACTAGATGTTCATCTAATACAACATTGATTGAAGCGGTAGATGTTGTGGTCCTCGCAGTAAAACCGAATTTAATTGAGCAGGTTTTATTAGAAACAAAATCAGTCATATTAACAAAGAAGCCTCTATTGATTTCCATTGCTGCTGGTACACCGACCGATAAACTGTATCATTTTTTACAAACAGATCAAGAGATACCTATTGTTCGTGTGATGCCAAATGTGAATGCTTTGATTGGTAAAGGGGCAGCAGCTGTTTGTGGGCATGATTTTGCTACCGAACAACAAATAGATTATGTACTGAAAATGTTTCAATCTGTTGGTTCAGCTTGGCGATTGACTGAACAGGATTTTTCTAACTTTACTGCTTTGGCGGGAAGTTCACCAGCATTCGCTTACCTTTTTATTGATAGTATAGCACGGGCAGGAGTCAAGCATGGTTTACCAAAGGAGTTAGCAAATGAAATTGCCGCTCAAGCTGTTTTGGGTAGTGCTCAAATGGTTTTGGAAAGTGATGAGAGTCCATGGGCACTAATCGATCAGGTTAGCTCTCCGGGTGGAACAACAATTGCGGGTTTACTTGCTTTAGAAGAAGAAGCCTTCATGTCAACAGTTGTTAAGGGAATTGACACGGTAATTGCAAAAGACCAAGCGATGAACGAAGAATAAGTATCGTTGTTAAGGCGCATAAAAAGTCGGTTCTTCTACTAAAGAGACCGACTTTTTATCGGCTCTTTGTCAACTGTTTATTTTATTATTTTGATCGATTAGAGATTAGCTTCGAGGCTTTCCCGCAGTATATAATCGATAAATGATGCAGTGCTCTTGTACAGCCGACATATAACAATTTGATTGTTTGCTCTATAGCTGGATAATGGATTTCATCGACATCGACCATTAGAACAGAATCAAATTCCAACCCTTTTGATACATAGACAGGTAATAAAGAAATCCCGCCTTTATATGATTTATCTTCTGTTGTAATCATATTTAGTTCTGGGATTGCGTCTTTTAGTTTTGGGTAAACCTTGTTACAATCAGCTTCTGACCTCAAAATAACAGCTATGGTATTCATTCCTTGATCTTTCATCTCACCCACCCAAGTTATGATTTTCACTATTTTTTCTTCGGTTTTGACTTGTTGAATAGACACCTCTTCGCCGCTTCGAAATACTGGCTCTGCATAAGCGGGAGGGTTAGCAAGATGACTAAGAATGGTGTTAGAAAATGCAATAATCTCATAGGTAGAACGGTAGCTTTTCGTCATTTGGAAGAACTTTGAACGAGATGTGCCGAAAAGATTGATAAAGTTTTCCCATTCATCAATGCCTTCATTACTGTGAATCCCTTGTGCTAAATCACCTAATATGGTAAAGGATGCTGTTCGGGTACGTGCATTTAATACAGACACTTGATAAGGTGAAAAATCCTGAGCTTCATCGATCACAACATGATCAAATCGTTCATCTTTTTCGATCCCATACCAATAATCATGAATATCAAACAGGGGAGCCAGGTCATCTAAGGTTATTTTATCTTTTGAAGGTAAAAGGTCCGCTCTTTTCATCCTTTTTAAGATTTGCGCATATAGCTCATAAGGTTTTCTTTTTTTCCACTTTCGTAAATATCTTCTTAATTCTTTTTTTCCATCTTTCCTAGCTTGTTCCTGTTCTTTTTTTTCTACATACATTTTTGCTTCAATTTCGATCCAGCGTGTTAATTTTGCTTTTAGTCTTTCGTATTTCTTGATCACAGAGTTGTTTTTAAAATCTACTTTGATCCATGACTTAATTTTTTCTAGTGGAACTCCTTGTTTATTTTCCCAAGGAATAAAATCCTCCTCAGGCAGCCAATCTTTTTCTAATTGCGATAACTGCTCTCTGATTTGTTGCTGGAATTCTAAAGAGCCTTTCCAATTATCTGGTTGGACTGTACCAGATTCAAAAAATGCTTTTCTTCTTTCACTGAGAGATTCCAGCTTGCATGTCGGATCATCGATAATCGAAGTCATCACCCATTTAGGAAAAGTTGTCTGGACAATATCGCCGACACCTAATTCAGGTAGCACTTGTGAAATATAATCTAAGAAGATAGTATTCGGTGCAAAAATAATCATTCGATGCGCCATTAATTGCTCTCGATATTCGTATAACAGAAAGGCTAATCGGTGGAGAGCTACAGTTGTTTTTCCACTTCCAGCAGCTCCTTGGATAATGACAGCTTTGTTTAAGGGATAGCGGATAATTGTATTTTGCTCACCTTGGATGGTGGCAACAATGTCACGAAGTCGGTTATCTTTTTGATCACCCAGCTTATATAATAGGAATTCATCTCCACCAGACGTTTCCTGATCTCCACGAATATAGCGGTCTACTATTCTTTGCAGCTCCTGTTCGTAGGTAACGATATTTCTTTTTAAATAGATTTCACCTTCTATGACGCCATCCGGAGATTGATAATACACATCATCTTCACTTCCGCTAAAACTATAAAACAAGCTGGCAATCGGCGCACGCCAGTCAGTAATCAGGACTTCACCCGTATTCTCATCAAAGACACCAGCTTTACCGATATAAATGGCTTTCACTTCCTCATTCTCTTCATCTTTAAAATCAAGACGAGCGAAATAAGGTTCTTTCTTAGCAATAGTCAGAGATTTTCTTACTCGCTGCCTGCTGTCTTCCAATACATTCTCGGTAAAATCATCGCCGATATATTCAGGAATCTCGACTAACCGTTGATATTGTTTGTTGATAACAGCTAATGTTTTGTTTAATACCTGTTTTTCTTCCTCAAATGCCATTGTGAATCCCTCCTAACTAAATGTCTTGTTCATTTTAGCAATGAAAACAAGAAAAATATAGACTTATATATTCAGTTCATGTATACTATTAAATACAGCCATAGCAAAAATAAAATTACATATAATGGAAAACCGCCTAAGGAGAAATTTATTTCCTTAGGTGGTTTTTCTATTGCCATACTTTATAGGGAACATCGAATACGATGGAGATTTTGTGTAGGTATTTTGTAAATCGAAATCATTACTATTTACAAATTGAAGAAAATATTTTATAATATTCATTGTTCGTAATCATTACGATTTAAAGATAAGGGAATAGAAAATAAATAGTTAAGGTTGAAAGGAGGATAATCAAAATGGCTAAGAAATCTAAAATAGTTAAGGAGAAAAAACGCCAACAAATGGTTGCACAGTATGCAGAATTAAGAAGAGAGCTCAAAGCGAAAGGGGATTATGAAGCACTTCGTAAATTGCCGCGAGACTCTTCACCAACCCGTTTGAAAAATCGCTGTGAGATTACAGGCAGACCACGGGGCTATATGCGTCAATTCAACATGTCTCGGATTGCCTTTAGAGAATATGCTCATAAAGGTCAAGTCCCTGGAGTGAAAAAAGCTAGTTGGTAGTGAAAAAGTAAAGTAGTATAATAAGCTTTATTGACTTTTGTATTATAAGGCTCAAAAGAAAAAGCAAGGTTCAGACCTTGACGATAAGATACCTTTTCTTTCACATAAATACAATGATTAGTTAAAGTAGAAAATATTATCGCAGGAAATAACGATGTTGGTAAACTCATGTATAAAATATAAAACGAAACCCGTTGTTGACCTGAGTTTTACGGACGATTATCTGTGATAAAAATCGAAGAAAGGGCTGTTGCAAAAGGACGTTTTGTGACAGCTTCATTAATGTCTGCTAATTTTTTGTCATTATGACTTTGCGCCATGTGTAAAGGATAAGGTTTATGTTCGATCACGTAAAATTGGATCATTGATTGAGGGTCTCGCTTTAAAAGAAGAAAGTGAGTAACTCTGCTTAGAATGATCGTATTTATCTCATAGCTAGTGATACCATGCTCAGAATCATAGGAGAAGAACCATTTTGAACAGCCCAGACCTTTGAAATGTCCTTTTGTGTTTATTTTGTATCCCATTCACTTTACCTTTCATCACCTAAATGGATTCAAGTGTTGTAGCTAGTGCGATAATAATACTTACGTTTATTAAATCGATCAGCCTTCTAGTCACATAAAAAAGCTATTACACAATCTATTTTTCATTGTGCAACAGCCCCTTCTTCATTTTTATTATAAATAATTATTTTTCCATGTTAGCTACTAATCGACCTGTTACTTTATTATCTTCTAGCATCTGAATACCTTCAGGAATTTCATTAAAGGTTATTTCAGTTATTTTAGGCTTTACCTGGCCGCTAGCAAACAATTCATATATGTCTATAATATCTTGTTTAGTTCCTCCGTTACTTCCAACAATTGTTACTTGCTTTGTTATCCATGGAGTAACATTTAAAGTGGTCTCTAATTTTCCCATACCGACAAGGACTATTTTACCTTGGAAACCAATAGATTCTAAAGCTTCCCTAGTTGTTACATCAAAGCCAGCAAAGTCAATAATTACTTCAGGTTCAAATTGTTCGATTTCTTTTACACTTTCATAGGTTCCTGCAGCGCCTAGATCTTCAGCTAATTTACGAGCATTTGGGTTTGTGTCAATAGCATAAACAGTGGCTCCTTTAGCGATAGCAGCTTCTAAAGCGATTTGGCCTAATCCACCAATACCAATCATACCGACTGTCATACCTTCTTTTACGCCACCTTTAGTAAAAGTGGCATGATATGAAGTCATTCCTGCGTCGGTACCGGCAGCTGCTTCGGCAAATGATACACCATCAGGAATCATAACTAAGTCTTCGGCAGGTGCTAAAACTTTTGAACCAAAGCCTCCGTTATACGCATAACCTGGAGCCATTCCACTTGGACCCGTAGGACAGACAGCTACTTTGTCACCAACTTGATAGTCTGTTACACCTTCGCCAACTTCGCTAATAACCCCTGCAACTTCATGTCCCATAATAACAGGTAGTTCGCCAAGTAACGCTTTCCAACCTGGGTCTCTTAAAACTCCAACATCAGAGTGACAAAGGCCCGCCACTTTTGTATCGATGACAACTTTTCCAGCTTCAGCTTTTGGATCTTCTTTTTCCACTAATTCTAAGGGTTCATTTGTATTAACAAATTGCCAACCTTTCATGATAATTCCTCCTCGTAAATAGTTACCTCTATTATAAACAAAAAACGAGTGATTTCCAATAAAATTGAATAGTTATGGGTTATTTTAGGGTTTATAACAAGTTGTTATAAAAACAAATATAAGAAAATAGGCAAATAACCTTGTTATATGATTAGTCGTATTAACTGGCTTTGGTATGATGACTAGGCTATATTACCATAACAGATGTGTATAGGTTGGGGGCTTTTATTACAGCTAACCGTCCGTAAAACTCGGGGCAACAATGAGCTACTCGTCCCACCGAAAACATTTGGGACTGCGATTACTCGTCCCACCGAAAACATTTGCACTAGCACTTTCTATGCGTTGAAAAACTCTCACTGATTGTAGTTTCGTTTTATAAACAAGGTTAATTTGAATTGTATACCAATCAACCGTAATATATAATGTAATTAACTGTTAGGTTAGAAGGAGGAAATCATATGATTTGTTATATGGTGTGAACAAGTTAACCGGATTCCTTTAACAATCATGAAAAATGAAAAAGGAATTCAGGAGGAATTAGAATGGATAAAGAAGGTAAATTGAACTATCTAAAAGAAAAACAAGAGGAACGATTATTTTCAGGAGCCTATTATGCTAGAAAGGCTAAGGAAACTCTAGCGGGAAGTAATGGATTCGCCAATCGTTCTGAGAGAATCGATAATCAGATAAACACCAGATTTGCGATTGCCTCAGGAAGTAAAATATTCACAGCAATTGCAATTTGTAAGCTGGTAGAGGATGGGATAATATCTTTTGATTCAAAATTAAAGGACTGCCTAGATGTGGAATTTCCATACTTTGACAAAGGGATTACCATCCACCATCTACTGACACATACATCAGGTGTGTACGACTATTTTAATGAAGACATAATGGATGATTTTGAGTTATTGTGGAAATCACGTCCAATGTATCACATTCGTTCGCCAAGAGATTTTTTACCTATGTTTCAGTTCGAAAAGATGCAGGCAAACGTTAACAGTGAGTTTCAGTATAATAACACGGGTTATATACTACTAGGTCTTATTATAGAACAAGTGACTAAATGCAATTTTACTGAATTCGTTGAGGAGCGTATTTTTCATAAAGCTGGTATGAAGAACTCGGGATATTTCGAAATGGATTGCTTGCCTGAACGAACAGCACTTGGCTACATGGAAGACTCAGAAGGAACTTGGAAGACAAACCTTTATTCCTTGCCAGTTAAAGGTGGGCCAGATGGGGGCGCTTATGTCACGGTTGAAGATAGGATTAAATTCTGGAAGGCATTAATGAACTATCAATTACTGTCCAAAGAGATGACCCATATCTTATTGAAACCGCGTGTGGTAGTCGTTGCAGAGGATAATATTTATTATGGTTATTGCGGATATATGGAATTAGGCGACAATAAACAAATAGTTAAGTATATTCAGATGGGATATGACCCAGGAGTAAATTTTCGTGAAGTATATTATCCTGATACTAAAACAATAATTGCAGTCTGTTCTAATGAACAAGATGGTGCTTATGAGCTCTTGAAAGAAATTGAAAATATTTTATAACTAGAAAATGATTGAAGGAAAAGGGATTAACGAATGTGTTAGTCCCTTTTTGAGCGATCTATTATTATTTATCCGATTTGATTACTGAACACATCTATTAAAATCTCTAAGCTAGGATGAATGATTATAAACCAGAATCTTGTCTCTTTAATAATTTGCAAAGTTCATACAAATAGTGCATCCCTCTCAATTGTTGCTCTATCTGATAATCCATATAGGCTAGAGAATCTAGTACAATTTTTCGAACATCCATTAAACGATGTTGCTGCACCTTATCTAGAATATCACGTACGATGTCAAGCAAGTAGACAGAGGGCTGCACGGTTCGGATGATCAACAATTTCCTCATATCGTCCCGTGTATAGATTCGATAGCCATTTTCAGGGTTTCTTTCTGGGGTAATCAAATCTTCTTTTTCCCAATGTCGCAGAGTACTTGCCGGTATATGCAATTCTCTTTCTACCTCGCCGATAGTGTAATATTTCTTCTGTTGTTTTTGCATAAAGTCCTGTATGTTATTGGGGCTTAAGATTTCGATGGCATCCATAGCTTGCTTTCTTCGCTCGAAAATGTCAGCTTGAACCGCATTGACTTCCCATAATGCTTCTGTAAACTTACTTTCCTGTAATAAAGGCATGACCTGGCGAACGACTTTCATGCCAAAACCGGGGTACATGGCTCGAATGCATTGGAAATATGCCTCATGTACTTCAGTATAGACACGATAACCATTTGCTTTGCGGGAAGCCTTTGGCACAATTCCCCATTCTTCATAGTGTCTCAGGGCACTGGTTCCTACATCCAGCTTATTAGCAAGATCAATTGGTCGAAATTCCATGATTACCTCCTAAAGTTTAAACTAAAACCTTGTAAATCCATGACGGCTTTTATTTATCAAAATGCTGTTCTAATCATATCACTTTCTCCAAAACCTTGCACTTGCATAAACGTTGTATGATGTAATAAGAAACGGTTAAGGAGGAATGTAACAATGAAGGATGTCATGATTGTACAAGGGGCAAGAGAAAATAATCTAAAAGATCTCTCGGTATCTATTCCTAAAAATAAATTAATTGTCTTCACAGGACCTTCAGGATCGGGGAAATCTACGCTGGCGATGGATACATTATTTAATGAATGTCAGCGTCAATATTTAGAGTCCATGGGAATGCAGGGGATTAATAAACCTAAAGTGAATTCTATCAGTGGTTTATCACCTGCTATCTGTATCAATCAGCAGGTCACAAATCGGAATCCACGTTCAACAGTGGGGACGATGACAGATATGTATACGAGTTTGCGAATGATATTTGAAAAGTTAGGTGCCAGAAAATGCCCGAGTTGTCAGCATGTGATTGATCCGATAGCCTATCGTGGCAAAGTAGAGGCAGAAAAAGATAGCTTTACAGAATATATTTACTGTCCGAGTTGTGAAGAAAAAATGGAGAAGTTGACCCGGACCCATTTTTCCTATAATAAAACGGAAGGAGCTTGTCCTACCTGCAAAGGATTAGGCGAAATAGTAGATATTCACCTTCCATCTGTTTTCCATGAAGAACTTTCTTTGGAAGAAGGTGCTGTAGATATTTTTGCTGGACGTTATGGTGAATACCAAATTGCAGTCTTACGAGAGGCTTTTCGTTATTATAAGTTGCCGGAAGGAGTAGATTTACCAATAAAGGAATTTTCTGAAGAACAGAGAGCTATTCTATACTACGGTGTCGAGAGTGATCAGGTGAAACAGTTATTTCCAAATGTGAAACCGCCTAAGACAGTTGAGAAGGGAAAATTTCCTGGTGTGCTGACAGCGATGTGGCGTCGATTCACAGAAAATGCTGGTTCCTCCGCTGAAGCGGATGCTTATTTTTACTCACAAGTTTGTCCGGTTTGTCATGGGGATCGCTTAAACGAAGTTAGCAGAACGGTTACAGTTAATGGGAGGACGATTCCTCAATTAGTTGTACATTCGTTGGAGGAGATGTTAGTGTGGGTCCGCCGAATAGAGCAATCATTGGATCAAGCACACTATAAACTTGTAGAAACATTTGTTCAAGATATAGAAACAAAGCTCAGCCGTATCATGAAAATGGGTTTGGGATATTTAATGTTAGATAGACAGGTGATTACCTTGTCAGGAGGAGAAGCTCAGCGAATTCGACTATCTGCACTGCTGGATTCAGCGCTGACGGGTGTCCTGTATATCATGGATGAACCAACAGTTGGCTTACATCCTAAGGATACAGAGGGGTTGGTCAATGTCTTAAAGCGACTCCGTGATCTTGGAAACACAATCTTATTAATCGAACATGATGTAGATGTCATGAAGCAGGCAGATTATATTATTGATATTGGTCCAGGTGCAGGAAAACTTGGAGGCACTGTAGTGGGTCAGGGAAGCTTAGTAGAATTAATGGAACAAGTGGATTCAGTCACAGGGCAATATCTGCGACAAGAAAAAACGATCCAAAAGAATTATCGAACGGGTATAGGCGAGGGAGTAACTGTCCATCATGCTACTGTAAATAATCTTAAGGATGTAACGGTAACTTTCCCTACTGGCTGTCTAACAGCTGTAACTGGGGTCTCAGGTTCTGGTAAATCCTCTCTTTTGTTTGATGTACTGGCTAAAGCTAATGACAAGTTTTATCAAGGATTTGAAAAGGTGACCGGTCTGGATACTTTTGACCAGATAATTATTGTTGGACAGTCTCCACTTAGCAGAATGAAGCGGTCTAACACAGCAACTTATATTGACTTATTTACACCCATTCGGACATTGTTTTCGAAATTGCCAAAAGCGAAAGAGCAAAATTTAACTGCAAAACATTTCTCCTTTAATACTGCTGGCGGGCGCTGTGAGAGTTGTCAGGGATTGGGTTATGTAACAACCAATATGCTATTTTTCCCCGACTTGGAGGTAGTCTGTCCTGAGTGTCAGGGAAAGAGATTTAAGCAAGAGATTCTATCTGTGAAATATCAAGATTATTCGATAAATGATATCTTGGAAAGCTCTATACTTGAATGTCAATCCATTTTTGAAGAAGAGAAGAAGATCCAAAAAATCTTAAGTCTGCTTATGGAAATTGGCTTAGGCTATTTGAAAATGGGACAATCTCTGACGACGTTATCTGGTGGAGAAGGGCAAAGACTGAAGCTTGCGAAAGAACTGTTGAAACAAGGGAAAAAGACTTCTCTTTACTTATTGGATGAACCAACTACCGGACTACATCCGACTGATACCATTCAACTTTTAAAGCTATTAAATAGTTTGGTAGATGCTGGACATACTGTTATTATGGTTGAGCATAATAGTCAAGTTATCGAGGCAGCAGATTGGGTTATTGATTTAGGTCCAGAAGGCGGAGCAAAAGGTGGTCAGGTGATTGCAGAAGGAACACCGGAGCTGATTAGAGCAAACAAAAATTCATATACAGGGCAATATTTGTAGACTAAACGCAATTAAATGATATGACAAATTAAAAGGGGATGTTGCACAATAGGGCAAGTTGTGCAACAACTTTTTTTACCCATATTAGAAAAGCGGAATAGAAGCACTCTATCCTTCATTTGCGCCTGATTTTTCGAATGAAATGAGTGATAGAAGGGCTCTATCCATCATTTCATCTTGAAACTTTGTTTGAAATGGAAGATAGAGTGGAGAAGTGACTATAAAGATAAATTGCAATAAAATGTATATCATGCATTTTATAACAGCTCCTTTAAAGTTATAAAATATTTTCATTAAAGGTAATCGTAAATGATTATCCTCTTTACGTAAGTTTAGAATAGGGTTGTGCCGTTTATAAAATGAAACTTCAATCAGTGAGAGATTTCGCTCTACTCCCACTGATTGGGACTGGGATTGTGATTACTCGCCCCATCGAAACCCCATTGTTGCTTCGAGTTTACGGACGGTCATCTATGATAAAAAGTCGATTCTTCCACTAAGGAGATCGACTTTTTACTAGACCTTTTAATAATTTAACGAAATACTCTAAATCACCAATTGAGGCATTATCAAAGAATAGGGCTATTCCGATCAGATCGACAATAATCATAATGAAGAACATAAGTAAGGTAAATATGACCAGAATAAGAATTTTTGAGATGAGAGAGTTCCTATGAGCGTGATTGATGGGGATATAATTTTATAAAAGTCGGAGTTATATTCACTCAGATAGATTAATCATCTTTATCCCCACCGCTTTCGATCTATTTCACAAAGTATTACTTCAAACGCTGTTTATGCTTGGTAATGGAATGAACAAAAATTCTTTTTTAGCTAACTTTTTAATAAATTGTGACTTTTAAGATGCTTACCATATATAAATGGTCCGATCATTGATTACTTTGTATCGATATCTTGCTATCATGGAGAGTGATATAATCGTCGTTCCCCATCATACGAAAAATTCGTTGCACTGCTAAAGGAAAATTTACATAGAAGCTAATCTGTCTCTAACTGATGCAATTGCTTTACGTACACCTAACTCTGGACTAGTTAACACAGGTGTATTCATATTAGAGAGTAAAGAGGCCAGATTAACCATTGAACCTTGTGCCAGTACAATAACATCAAAGTCTCCGTCAAGATCATTTAATACTTCTAGAACTTTTTTATTGTGTTGATCTTTTTTTCCTTCCATTAACAATTTTAAGGCTCCATCAATTAGGACTGGTTCAATTACTATTTCTTTTGAAACTTTTGTTGCTTTATCTTTTATAATTTGTATACTTGGTTGAATTGTGGAGGAGACAGTTGCAACTACAGCAATCCTTTTGCCAATTTCTACTGCTTTACAAGCCATAGCATCATCTACTCGAAGCACTGGAATTGAGACACTTTTTGCAGCGATTTCTGCGGCTTTTCCAACAGATGAACATTGATTAAAAATTAAATCAGCTCCTTTTTCCTCCGCTACTCGAAAGTAACTTGTCATCCGAGCTACAATTGAGGGTGTGACGTCGCCCACCGTGCTGACTTCATCAAGTAGACTATCATCTACGATATTAAAGATTTGTAACTCAGGACTGTATTCCCTGAATCGTTTATTCAAATCTTCAAGGGAAACAAAGCTAGTATGGATAATAAAAATTTTAGACATTTAATTGTCCTCCTATAAGTTTTTTTGTCAATATATAAAGATCTTTGTCACCACCAATATTTCCTGGGAAAATGATGTATGGCGTATTTTTAAACTTTCCTTCATCGGGTATCCAGACTGGGACACAATTTATTACTTGACCAATTACAAGAGCACGGTCAATTTTTAGAGCTTTTGTTGCTATATCACTTGAAGTTATTCCTCCTTTAGCTATTAAAAAACTGGGTTTGACAGATAAATCTAACACTATTTGCATAAAATGGTTACTAATTTTTTGTGTTAAATCAAGTTGCGCTTGACCATCTTTGTTCTCCAAATCAACACGATCTCTTCGTGTATGGACTACTGTTGTTCGTCCTTTTAAAATTGCATTTTCTACTAAATGAATAACACGGAGTGATTCAGATTCCAAACGATCTTCTAAGGCTAAATGTTGATTAAATTCAATGATTTCAAGATTGTTCATTTGTTTAGTTAAAGTTTCTAGTTGTTGAGTTGTTCTTTTTACGTGACTACCAATCATAATCAATCCTCCAGTATCTATGGAAGAGTATTTCTTATATAGTGTTTCTAATTTTAGTAGGGAACTGTCAAAACATCCAATGAATATCTTGACAAAAGAGGCTGCAGTTCTAAAAAGAATTTTTTTCTTTGTTACTAAAGGTTCCAAGATAGAACAAAAAATTATCATATCTTCTTCTGTTTCAATATTGACGATTATTTTTTGAAAATTATGTGCATCTTTAATCTTAGAGAGAATAACTTCTTTTTGAAATGACCTAATTTCATCAAGTGTAATAGATATGACTTTAGATGCTGAATAAATACCATCTGTTTTTTCTTCAATCCATTTTTTTAAGTTGGAGTTTCGATACCCAAATGATTTGTCTTTTGAATAATCAGTTTTGTTAATTTCTAACATATGATTGTTTTCTATAATATAATGAATGTCATTTATAGTAACTCTCCCAGCAGAAGTTAAGGAAGGGATAATGATTTCACATTCATATGGTTGACTTGCATATTCATTTATTGTATTTGACTCAATCGGATAGTGTTGTCTAAGTGTTGAATCAGATCTTGAAATAAGTTGATATTGTATCGAAAGTTCCTGACTGATATATTCTATGGTTTTCATAATATCTTTGTGGAGTTGAATAGTTTCTTTTTGTGTCAAACTTCGAGAATTAGTAAGGATAAAAAATGCTGACTCCGAACTTTGGAAGGCTTTCCTAATAGTCTTTAAATCATATTTCGTATAGACATAAACATCTCTAACCGTTTGGCTACCGGTTGGATCATCATCTAATATGATAGTTTTGAACATTCTTTTTTCAATCTGTTGTTTAAAATCTTTTTTTACTTTTTTTAGCTTACTCATAATCACTCCTCCTTAAAAATGAGTATAACAAAACTATATCGATAACAATTAACGTAAATGGTAATAATTAAAGAATACATATTACCGCATTTAGCAAGTATCTTTATTAAAAGTTACCGTATTAATATGTTTCTTTTGAAAAATTGCAAAGTATTTTTAGTGATATACTTTAAATGTGTAAAAAAGAAGGGGTGATAAGTGATGAAAACGAAAAAAGAGAGAATGCTAATGAAAAGCATATTATCTTTATTCGTTCAAAATGAAGTATTAACCGCTGAAAAGATAGCAGATTCTATTGGGCTTTCAGAGAAAACAGTACGGACAAAAATAAACCATATAAATGTTTTTCTTGAGGAAAATAATTTAGGAAGTCTTATTAAAAAACCTAGAATTGGAATTAAACTTAAGGCTACAGAACAGCAAAGGATAGCAATAAAAAATTTAAGCGATTCCATAATTGTTGAAGAAAAAAGAGTAGAACAAAAAAAACGAGTAGAACAAACAATCAACTTTTTTTTACTTGAGCCCAATAAATACTATTCTACTTCATTTTTCTCTTCGAAACTATATTTAAGTATTCCGACAACACTTAAGGTGTTAAAGGAGGCGGAGGTTTATTTTTCTAAATATGATATTTCTTTCAGAAAACAAAGAAATAAAGGAACAAGAATTGAATTTCAAGAAATTAAGTATAGAATAGCTTTTAAAAATTATATCCTTGATTCTTTCTCAGAAAAACACATTGAAGATAAGTTACTGTTGCTTTTTCCAGCAATAGGAGTTGAAAAAATTGCACAAATGATTAAGGAAACATGTACAGAATGGGGAGTTAATTTATCAGAATATTCATTTTCAGAAGTCTTGATCCTGTGTGTATTAGCAGTTAAAAGAAGATATGCTTCTCAGAAAATAGTGATAGATGAAACTGATAAAAAATTAATAGAAAAATACAATGAATTTTCCTTTTCTCAAAGTATTTTTAAGAGAATGAATAATTACTTTAACTTGAGCTTTCAAAATGAGGAGACTCTTTTTATAGCTACGCAACTTCTGTGTAGTTTTACTCTTGGTGATGAAAGCAATGTACTTCAGTATGATGAAAAATTAGAGAAGTTTACAAAAGAATGTATAGAATTAATTGGTAACATTTTGAATGTAAATTTATCTCAAGATGAAATTTTGTTAAGAGGATTGCTCTTACATTTAAGACCTGTATTGTTCAGACTTAAGTATCGAAGAAATACCGAGAATAGTCTTCTCCCAACAATCAAGCATGAGTATCAAACTGTATTCATGGCTGTATGGGCAATTTCACCACTTTTTCAGAAATATTATGGATTTCAAATTACTGAGCATGAATTAACATATATAAGTTTGTATATTCAAGCTGCGGTTGAAAGAAATCAAACACCATTAAAGTTATTATTAGTCAGTCATTTACCTAGATCGCATAACCAATTGATCATTAATAGAATAGAGTTGAATTTTCCATCTCTTGGTAAACCAGAAGTGATTTCTCGTCATCGTTTAACGGACGAATATATTAAAAACTTCGATATTATCTTTGTCACACAACTGCTTGATAGATTTATAGATAAAGTAATACTAATTGATAATTTAATGACTGAATATGAGAACAAAGAAATTAGTAACTTTATTATCGAACGAACTCGGTTAACTTTTAATAGTTTACCTCATTTTGATATTAAGTGTCACTCTCTATTTGATCCAGAAATGATTTTTATTGATCAAACATTCAAAAATAAACTAGAACTAATTAATTTCTTATCAGAACAACTCAAAAAGAAAAATATTGTAACTAAACAATATAATAATACTGTAATTTCCAGAGAAAAGGCTACTTCTACAGCCGTTGGTAATGGCGTAGCAATTCCACATGGAGATCAAGAAGAAGTTTTGAATTCTCGAATTGCGATAGTTACTCTTCAAAACCCTATTAAATGGGATGATGATGAACTTGTAGATATTGTAATTTTAATGTGTCTGAAAATGAATAGTGAAGAAGAGATTGAAAAATCAAAGTTGTTTTACAAACAGTATATTTATTTAGTTGAGGAAGAACGAGTTGAAATGCTGAGATCATTTAAAAAGAAAACTGAATTATACAAATTTTTAATCCGTTGAAGGGAGAATCAAGATGGAAGAAGAAAGTATCTTGAATCAAAAAAATGTCAAGTTTAAATTGAAAGCTAAAACCAAAGATGAGGCAATCCATGAATTAGCAAATTTATTATTATATGGAGGTTATCTAAGTGATGTTGATCGTTTTATTGAAGACGTTTTCATAAGAGAAGGAGAAGGCGTAACTGGAATTGGAAATGGAATTGCTATTCCTCATGGGAAATCTCAAGCTGTTAAAAAAATCGGTTTAGCTATTGGGAAAACTGATTATCCAATTGACTGGGAAAGTCTAGATGGATCAAAGGTACAAATAATTTTCCTTTTTGCAGTATCTAATACTACGGAGGGAGCACATGATCATATTCGTTTATTGTCAAAAATAGCTACGAAATTAGGGAATGAGAATAACATACGTGCACTTAACAATGCATCAAAATTTGAAGATTTGAAAGCAATTTTTGATTAATTAAATTTTTTCCATATTAAAATGACACGACTAATAATTTAGTAATATCGATTTGATGTTACTATAAAACTGTAAAATTGATTAAGGAGGAAATTTTAATGAATATAATTGGAATAACTGCTTGTACATCGGGAATTGCTCATACGTATATTGCAAAGGAAAAACTGGAGGTGGCTGCATCGTCTTTAGGATTCACTATTAAAGTTGAAACGCAAGGAACGATTGGTGTTGAAAATGAATTAACTGAAGAAGATGTTAAAAATGCGGATGTTGTTGTAATTGCTGCTGATATTGGTGTTGGTGGAAAAGACCGATTTAAAGATAAACCTGTAGTAAATGTTCCGATTAGTATGGTGATGAAATCACCAAAATCATTGTTAACCAAGATTAACAAACAATTAACTCAAAAAAGGAGTGCAAAAAAATGAGTAAATTGAATATTAAACAGCATATTATGACTGGGATATCCTATATGGTACCTATTGTGGTTGCTGGTGGTATTTGTATGGCTATTGCACGTATTTTTGGTGGCGCTTTCGTAGGGGATGCTATAGATACAGTTCCATGGATGATCAATAGTATTGGACAAGCTGCAATGGGATTTGTAGTTCCAGTTCTGACTGCTGGAATTGCTTATTCAATCGCTGATAGACCAGGAATTGCACCTGGTCTAGCACTTGGATTTATATCAACAGAACTGAGAGCTGGTTTTTTAGGTGGTCTATTGATGGGACTTATTGTTGGATACTTTATTAACTGGATAAAAACATGGAAAGTACCTAGTTATATGAAAGGATTAATGCCTATCTTGATCATTCCAGTAGTAAGTACTTTTACGACAGGGTTAGTTTTTTATTTGATAATCGGTCAACCAATTGTTTGGCTTCAGGATGGGATTACTAATTGGATGTATTCATTACAAGGAGGGTCTAAATTTATATTGGGAAGTATTGTTGGAGGTATGATGGGGGTTGATATGGGAGGTCCAATTAATAAAACTTCATCAGCATTTGCAACTTCCTTAGTAGCGGAAGGTATATATGGACCGTCAGCTTCCAGATTAATCGGAGGAATGACCCCCGCTTTGGGGATTGGTATTTCAGTTTTGTTGAGAAAAAATAGATTTACAAAAGCTGAAATTGACATGGCAAAAGCTGCTTTTCCAATGGGATTATGCTATATCACTGAAGGTGTGCTTCCATTTGCAGCTGCAGATCCGATTAGAGTTATTGTGAGTAGTGTTGCAGGATCAGCTTTAGGCGGTGGATTATCCATGCTTTGGGGTGTGGAATCCGTAGCTGTTCACGGTGGTATTTTTGTAGTTCCAGCAATGGTAAATCCGATTGGCTTTTTGATGGCATTAGTCATTGGATCTGTGACAACTGGGGTTTTATATGCAGTTTTAAGACAAAAGCCTCAAGTATCAGAAGATGAAGAAATCGTTGATTTGGATATAGATATTAGTTTACAGAATTAAATGATTAGGAGGTAGAAATATGTATGTAGCTACGAAGTATTTATTAGATCATGCAAATAAAAATAATTATGCAATTATGGCAGTTAATTGTATTAATATCGAAATGGCAACTGCTGCAGTTGCTGCAGCTGAAGAGGAGAAATCTGGATTAATTATTAATATGAGTGAGAGACAAATGAATTTACATGCTAGCATTGATTTAATGGTACCGGTTATAAAGCAGCTAGCTGAAAAAGCAAATGTTCCAATTGCATTAAATCTAGATCATGGTCAAACCATTGATTGTGTGATAAATTGTATTCAACACGGATTTTCAAGTGTAATGATAGATGCATCAACAAGTGAATTTGAAGAGAATGTTCATCGAACACAAAGAGTTGTGGAGTTAGCTTCGCCCCATCAGATCAGTGTTGAAGCAGAATTAGGGCATGTTGGACAGGCAAGTAATGGTGATAATGATTCATTCGATTTTTTTACTAATGTTAAACAAGCTACTGAATTTATCAAACGTACTCAAATTGATGCATTAGCTATCGCAGTTGGGACAGCTCATGGGTCTTATCCAAAAGGAAGAATACCAAAAATAGATTTTAAACGTTTAGCAGAATTAAAAGAGGCTTTAAAGTTACCTCTAGTCTTACATGGCGGTTCTGGTGCCGGAGAAGAGAATATTGTAAAAGCAGTAGAATGCGGGATAAATAAAATCAATGTGTGTACAGATATTTTTAATATTGCAAGTGATACAATGGTAAATTCAAAATTAAAAGATAAGGCTGACTATTTATTTATGAATATTGACGCCGTTAGATCAATGAAAAACTTTGTTAAGAAATATATGAAACTGATTGGATCTAGTAATAGATATGGGTTTAATAAGGCTGTTAAAAATGATAGTAAGGAATAACCTTTAAAAATATTTGTTAATATAGAGTGTAAGTATTAATAATGAGTGTTATTAACTCAAGTTTTGCAATCTTAATAATAACGTTTTACCCTTAAAATAACTAGAGTTTTTTAAACAAATATAAATAATAAATAGGTAATTTTCAATGAATTTGAGTGGTAATATCTTATTTTGGAATTGATAACAAGTTGTTATAAAAACAAATATAAGAAAATGTGTAAATAATCTTGTTATATGATTAGTCGTATTAACTAGCTTTGGTATGATGACTAGGCTATATTACCATAACAGATGTGTATAGGTTGAGGTCTTTTATCACAGCTAACCGTCCGTAAAACTAAGGGCAACAACAGGTTTCGATGGGGCGAGTAACCGCACTAAGGAAAACTACGGAGCTTTACACTGCGATTACTCGCCCCACCGAAGACATTTGCGGTTACTCGTCCTACCGGAAACATTTGCATGACCTACATCCTGTAGGCCCAACTCTCACTGATTGAAGTTTCGTTTTATAAACCCGGATTCCTTATGGAAGACTTGAATACAAAAGGGATGTTGTGCAATCATAAACTGATGAAAAGTATCTTAGATGCCTCCTAGTCTAGCTTTGTTCAGAAACTTCTATACAAAGCCGATTGTTATGGACGGGAAAGTAACAAAGTTAAATAAATAACTTCATGATAAGTCTGGCAAAAGGTCGTCATAATGATTGGCTGACGTTTAAGCTACTTGATGTTTTCGGAATCCTCTAACCGCCAATGGAATACTGATTAGGATAATAAGAAGATAAACAATGGCACTCATAACAAAAAGATTTGTTGTCCATCCGCCTATGCTGTAAGTCATATGATCAGCAAATTTCAGCTGTAGTTGAACGCCGGGAAGAAGATCGACAAATAAATTATAAACAGCAGATTTTGTCCCAGTCGGTATGACAAAAGGAATGATCAGCAGCATCACATTAGCAATTAAAACAGGGATAGGTGTGCTCATTTTTGAGGAAAGGAACAAAGTGATGGCTACCATTCCTAAAAGAATGATCAAGCCCAGCCCAGCATGAATCCAAACGGTTTCGCTCATGCTCCATGGAAATGGAGAGTTGGGAATCCTTAATTGAATGGGTAAGTCAGCGCCTTCAGTTCCAAACAATGCTAAAGAGCCACCTATCGCAAGGGCCATTGTGATACTGTAAACTAAAATACTGAAAAGGAAGGAGACCAATAGCTTTGCTCCAATGACCTTACTTTTGCCATACTTACTGGAAAGAATTAAGACATCGGTTCCTTCTTGATATTCACTAGCAAAAATCGGTGCTAGAGAAATACAAATCATCAATATCATCATGGGAATAAAGGCAATTCGGTCAATAATACTATCCCAGCCTGCGTAATAGCCATATCGATAAGGTGTTTTAATCTTCGCTGTTTGTTGCTGCCAATATGACTTTTCCTGATCAGTCATACGCCCACCATTCCGAGGATTATTTCTCTCCATAATAATAGATTGATTCTCCTGATATTGTTGATAAAAGCCTAGGGTTCCATCTTCTTGAACCGGAATTTCCAATACATAATCAGGTAAACTATAAACTTCTGGATCACTAAATGTATTCGCCACCACATCAAGAATTGGATAATTAAAACTATAAAATGAATGCAATATCTCTGAAGTGAATTCCTTTTCACCATTTTCGTTTTCTATATAACTTGCTGGATCATCGCTAATCATTCTAAATTCTTGAATCATGTCACCAAGCTCTTCTTCTGTTAACACGCTAGGTTGTTGTAACGCTATTTCCTTTTGAACGTTGATTGCCGATAGACCCTTATGGCTATTTCCCTGTAAATCAGTCGTTTGTGTTTGAAAAGCTGGAAGAATAAACAACCAAGCTGTAAAGAGAATGATGATCAGGTTGCTAATGATAGTTGATTTCCGATTGACTATTTTTTTCGATTCAAATTTAATCAGTTCTCTCATTTAAACATCTACCTCGCTTTTTTCTTTAAAATAATACAGATAAACATCTTCCATGACAGGCTCCGTTAATTCAGCTGTTGGTAAAGGTTTAGTATCACTAATCATCCTTATCTGAATTTTATCACCGGCATAATGAATATTTGCAATGATGAATTTTTCAAGCAATCGATTTAATTCTTTCTGATTCACTGTACACAACCAAACTTTTCCCTGAACAATTTGAGTGGCTTCACTAGTGGGGCCTTCCAATAGGATTTTTCCTTGTTTCATGATCACAATTCGATCTGAAATATATTCAACATCGGAAACAATGTGCGTAGACAGTAATACAATCCGATCTCCGGCTAAGTTTGAAATTAAATTTCTAAAATTAACGCGTTCCTGTGGATCTAGTCCTACCGTTGGTTCATCTAATATTAAGAGTTTGGGGTCATTAATGATTGCCTGAGCAATGCCTACTCGTTGTTTCATTCCTCCAGATAAAGTCTTCATTTTTCTTTTCCCCATCCCTTTTAAACCAACCGTTTCCAACATAGTTGCTATTTTTTTATTCAGACTTTTCCGATCTACTCCTTTGATGATTCCCATATATCTAAGAAATTCCTGAATGGAAAAATCCTGATAATAGGCGAATTTTTGCGGTAAATAGCCGATGTTTTCCAAGTACCTTTTTTGTTCCTTTTTGATCGGCTGATCATTGAATCGAATCTCTCCAGAGGTTTGATCTAATAATCCACAAGTCATATTCATCAAGGTGGATTTTCCCGAACCATTTGCTCCTAATAAACCATAAATACCTGGAGACAGTGTTAATGAAAAACGATCAACGGCTTTAATATCCTTAAAATCTTTAGTTAGATTGATATATTCTAGTTTCATTATCTTACTCCTTATTCATATAGTAAAAATAAATATCTTCAATTGTTGGTCTAACAAGCTTCGCCTCGGCGAAAGGCTTTTCTTCGGCATATACACGATATTTTTTATCAGGAGGATGTCCTGTTTGACTTAAAAGCTTTATTTTTGAAAAATCGAGTTCGGCACTTTTTTTTATCTTCCAAACCTTACCTTCAAAGGCTTTTATTAAATCATTTTGAGTCGATTGTAATAATAGATCACCATGTCTGAGCAAGAGCAGCTCATCTGCTTCGCTCACTTCAGTTACCAGCTGAGTAGAGTAAAGGATGATTCGATCCTGAGAAAGCTGTTTGAGTAATAGTCGTAGACTCATTCGTTGCTTCGGGTCTAAGTGATTAAAAGGTTCATCCAATATCAAAAGCTTTGGATCATTCAATAAGGTTTGTGCTATACCTAATCGTTGTCTTTCTCCAACTGATAATTTGGCAACCTTTTTATTCTTTTTGTCAAATAATTCAACGGTTTTAAGTAATTCTTCAGCACGTCTTTTGCCATAATAAGCAGGTAATCCTTTCAAACCAGCAAGATAATGCAGAAAATCGACAGGAGTCATTGTCGGGATAATGCCAAATTCTTGTGGTAGAAAGCCTAACTGGGCTCGATAGTCTTCTCCTAAATCTTTCTGTGACACATGGTTAAGCAATATTTCTCCAGTGGAAGCATGCATCGTTCCAGCGATAATAGCTAACAATGAGGTTTTTCCAGATCCATTGGGGCCTGCCAGACAATAAAGTCCGTTGGTCAAGGAAAAACTAACCTGATCTAAAACGATTTGTTTGTCTCGACGTAAACTAATTTTTCTAGCTATTAACTGCAATTTTTTCACTCCCATTTTTTATAAATATCAGCAGAGATATAATGGTGAGACTGCTGCCGATTATGAAAAGCAGCAACCAATGAAAAAAAGTTATTTCACTAACGGAAATCGTCAGATCTGCTACTTTAAGTAGTATAAAAACAAGTAAGCTAATGATGGCTTGCTGCCCCCAAACTGAAAGAAACGCATTCGTTAAATTAACAACAGTTAAGCTGATCCCACTAATCATTGCAAAGGAGGCGACAAAATAGATAATGGTTGTGAGAAAAGATACACTGGTAAACACAGATACAATTGAGCTGATTCCTACTAATAGCATTAACTCTACCAAGCCTAAAGCGAAACAACGCATTAATAATACACGATGAAAATCAAAACGACAGGATTGTTCAATTTGCCACATTGAATAAGTGAAACTTTTCATTAACTCAGGTAGCGTTGTTAAGCAAAGTAATACACTAAATGCCATACAATACATAATGGTCGTACTGATAGAAGACTGATCCATGCTGATCAAAAATAAGGCGGCGACTGTCAGAAACAATTGGACAAGAATAAATCTTAACGATAAGTATCGTAACTGATTCCATAATTCCCCTAATGGTGACTGATGAAATACTTGGGTGGTCAAGGCTTGTTTTGCTCTTGTTATTGTTTGCTGTTGTTTCTCAGATTCTTCTGTTTGGTAAGTCAATAACGCTGTTTTTAATTCATCCTTCAAGTCATCTTTCATCAATAGTCCTCCTTTAGCTTGGTCTTTAATTTCTCTTGCCCTTGTTTTAATCTAGATTTGACGGTTGATAAGGGGATGTTTAGAATTCGGGCAATATCCTTTAATTTCAAGTCATGATAATAGCGTAAAATAATGACATCTTTTTGAATGGCAGGTAATGCATCAATCAAAGTTTTTACCAGTTTTCTTTTCTCATCGACTATCATTTGTTCAACCACGCTATCTTTGCAACTTGAGCTTAAAGATGTAATATCGATCGTGGAAGTAGGGAGTTGCTTTTTGCTCAAAGTGTTCGTACAAAGATTAACCGCAATGGTCAATAAATAATTGCGAAATTTACCAGTAAAACGATATTCCTTAATGTGATCAACCAATTTTAGAAAGACTTCTTGAGTTATTTCTTCTGCAAGTTCCTTTTGACCGAAACATCTACGATAGCAATAGCGGAAAATATCATCATAATAAGTTTGAATCAACTGTTCTAAAGCAAGTTGATCGCCTTGTTTACTGTAATAGATTAGTAGCCATTCCTCCACCTGAAAACCTCCCTCACTTATAATTAACAGATTTCCTTCAAGAAAGTTTTAAAAAGTTTTAAATTTTATACGGCAATAATGAGAGTTTAAGAATACACCTATAGTTTAAATCAAGGGAACAAAGCGTCATGACTCAAGTGTGTATCCTCATTTCTTTTTTTTTGCAAAAGTTGATTGTATATGAAGGAGGATATTATTAATCTTACCTCCTATACGGTCGCAGATACTCTTTTCTATGAGATCAGTATATCAAAAGGAGTAAAATGTTTTCCTATATGTCTACCAAACATGAAATGGGCAGGTCTACTGTAAAAAATCTGAACAGTTGATCATTTCACAGCGAAACAAATTGCTGAAAAAATCTATTTTGTGAAACCTGTAGTGGATCTAAAATTAATCATCTGGAAATGAAAGACTCATAGACAGTTAGAAATGAGAAAAATCCACTGCCAATCTGTTGCTATCAAATGACTTTGTAAAAAGGAGTCACATCAGTTGGAGGAAAGGAAACGATATTCTTCACAGTTCGTTAACAGATAAAATAATGATCTTTGTATTCATTCGGACAGGTTGAAAAAGTGCTGTATATGGAAGGCGTAATATTAGGGGGAGAAAGATAGTTATTGATGTTTTTCTCTCCTTAGTTTATTCAAAGATATATTTGTAAAACAAAGATAATTATCTTTGTTTTACAAAATAAAAGTTGACAACGTAATTTATTCATTGTAAAATTCAAATTGTAAGTAGATAGGATCAAATATATGAAAGCGCTTCTTATATTGATTTCATCTATTTTCATGAAGGAGTAAAAATAATTAAAGACAAAGGAGGCAGAAATGGATAATATGGTTAAGCCAAATTGTGGGGCGCGTATAGATCGGCTTCCTACAAGCAAAATACAATGGAAATTGTTCGGAATTGTCGCTATGGGACTGCTTGTTAGTTGGAGTAACGCGATTGGTGGATTAGTTTTAGCGCAATTAGCTGAAATTGGATGGACCAATAATAATATTAGTGCGGTTTTTTCTTCATTGACAACAGCAGGGATGTTTTTGGGTGCATTGATAGGTGGAATGATAGGAGATAGAATTGGCCGGAGAAATAGTTATCTATTGTTTGTAACTATTCATGTTATTTCAATGATTGCAGGGGCTTTATCTCCGAACATGACTTTCTTGATCATCGCTCGTACAGTGATGGGATTCGCATTAGGGGCTTTACTAGTTACATTGTTTGCTGGATTTACAGAATATGTACCTGGTAAAACAAGAGGATCATGGTCAGCACGTGCTTCTTTTATCGGAAATTGGTCTTATCCTATTGTTTCAACAATTGCAATGATGATTGCACCCTATCTAACAGCAGATATGAACTGGAGAGTACAATTTTTAATCCCAGCAGCATTATCTACGATTCTACTCTTGCTTGTTTTTAAGAAGTTTCCTGAATCACCTCGTTGGTTAGAATCACAAGGAAGATATGCAGAAGCGGAAAAAATCATGTCGAAGATTGAAAAAAGTGTAGAAGAATCGACTGGGAAATCATTACCGCCGATCAAAAATGAGCAGAATGCTGAACAACAAAAAAAAGAAGTCATTAATTATTCTGAACTCTTTAAAGGGGAACTACTGAAACGAGTTATCTTAGGTTCTTTTGTATTGATTGCGATGAATGTGGTGCAATATACCTTGATTAACTGGCTACCAACTATCTTTTTAAGTCAAGGAATTAACTTGGAAGACTCAGTGTTGCTAAATACAATGAGTATGTTTGGGGCACCGATTGGAATATTTATCGGGATTTTCCTAATTGATCGTTTTCCACGAAAGGTTTTTGGTCCTTTCTTGCTTGTGGCTATGGCAGTGTTAGGCTATATTTATTCGCTACAAACAAGTATGATCATGATTTCCATTTTAGGATTTTTCTTGATGATCTTTGTTTATATGTATGTCATGTACGCTTCAGCAGTATATGTCCCGGAGATTTGGCCAACTGCGGCTAAACTAAGAGGAGCTGGATTAGCCAATGCTGTAGGGAGAGTAAGTGGTATTTTGGCGCCTTATGCAGTCGCTTATCTTCTTGATACGTCTGGTGCGACAGGAGTCTTTACCTTACTAGGGGTTACAGCTATTATTACCGCTATTATAATTGGTGTACTTGGTATTGAAACTCAAGGTACTTCAGTTGAGGAAATTGGAAACGTTGATACTTCAATTGAAGAAGTTGTTAATAATTAAAAATTAGAAAAATGGAGGAGATAGCATGAAGGCATTAGCAAGATATGGGCAAGCATTTGGAGGATACAGATTAATCGATGTTCCTATTCCAGAAATCGGAGATGAAGATATTCTGGTTGAAATTAAAGCGGCAGCAATTTGTGGTGCAGATATGAAACACTTTAGAGTAGATAATGGTTCTGATGAATTCAATTCTATACGCGGTCATGAATTTGCTGGAGATATTGTAAAAGTCGGTTCAAAAGTCAAAGACTGGCACGTAGGGCAACGTATCGTCTCAGATAACTCTGCACATGTATGTGGTAAATGTCCATCTTGTGAAAAGGGTGATTTCTTAACTTGTAAAGAAAAAATCAATCTAGGTTTGGATAACAATCGCTGGGGTGGCGGCTTTACTAAATATTGTGTCATTCCAGGTGAAATTTTACGGATCCACAAACATGCTATTTGGGAAATTCCTGAAAACCTAGACTATGAAGATGCCTGTGTTTTAGATCCTATTAGTAATGCGTATAAAGCAATCGCTCAACGATCTAAATTTTTACCGGGTCAAGACGTTGTTATCACAGGGACAGGTCCATTAGGATTATTCTCAGTTCAAATTGCTCGTATTATGGGAGCCGTGAATATTGTTGTTGTAGGTTTGGAAGAAGATACGAAGACACGTTTTGCTGTTGCTAAAGAATTAGGAGCCACTCATGTCATAAATGGCTCTAAAGAAGATGTCGTAGCGCGTTGTCAAGAAATTTGCGGTAAGGACAATCTTGGTTTAGTTGTAGAATGTTCAGGAGCTAATATTGCTTTAAAACAAGCAATTGACATGCTACGTCCTAATGGTGAAGTGGTTCGAGTAGGGATGGGTTTTCAACCCTTCAACTATCCAATTAACGATATCACAACTTGGGCGATTAGTATCATTGGTCATATGGCTTATGATTCTGAGACATGGCGTAATGCAATCCGGTTACTTGCATCTGGTGCGGTCCGTGTTCAACCAATGATCACCCACCGATTGGGTTTATCGGAATGGGAAAAAGGCTTTGAATTAATGGCAAATAAAGAAGCTATTAAAGTTATTTTCCATTATGATTTTGACGATGAAGACTAAGCAATAGATTTTTTGTAGGGGGAGAAAAGTATGTTAGCAAATATGAAGTATTGGGAAGAGAGAGCACAAGAAAATGGTTTTGCCATTCCACATTTTAATGTTTGGAATGCTGAGATGTTGATGGGAGTCATTGACGCAGCAGAAGAAACAAAAGCGCCAATTATTATCTCATTTGGAACGGGATTTACTGGAAACACAATTTTTGAAGAATTTGCAACTATGATGGTATCAATGGCAAAGCATGCTACTGTACCTGTAGTTACTCATTGGGATCATGGGAGAAGTATGGAAATTGTCCAGAATGCTTATAATCATGGGATGAATTCTGTCATGCGTGATGCCTCTTCATTTCCTTTCGAAGAAAATATTCGTTTGACAAAAGAAGTCGTCGATTATTTTCATCCACTCGGTGTTCCAGTAGAAGCCGAACTAGGCCATTTGGGAAATGAAACAATCTATGAAGAAGCTTTGGCTGGTTATAAATATACCGACCCAGATCAAGCAGCAGAGTTTGTCGCTAGAACGAATTGTGATTCTTTAGCTGTAGCGATTGGAAATATTCATGGAGAATATACTTCTGAGCCTAAAATTGCCTTTGATGTATTAGAGAAAGTAAGAAAAGCTGTTGATATTCCGATTGTTTTACACGGAGCTTCTGGTATCAGTGATCAAGATATTCAAAAAGCTATTTCTTTAGGTGTATCTAAAATCAATATTCATACAGAATTATGTTTAGCTGCCATGGATGCAGTAAGAGAAAATCAAAATAACTCATTCTTAGAATTAGAAAGAGCTGTTCGACAGGCTGTTAAGCGTCGTGCAATAGAAAAAATCTTATTGTTTGGAACAGATAACAAAGCGGACATGTGAGTCAATTTGATAGAATAATTCATTGAATTCTGTGGTTCATTTGATGTGAACTACAGAATTTTTCTTTTCTTTATTTATGAAAAAAGAATAAAATATTGTTTTTAAGCTTTTTTTCTTTCAGAAAACAGATTTCTTATGGTAGAATGAAACAATAGTTAGGAGGGTGAAAATGGCTGGTAAAGATAGAGTCTTGCTTATCAAGCAATTATTATTAAATGAAAAAAAAGTATCAGTTCCAGACTTAAGTAAGAAATTTTCAGTTACAGAAGAAACAATACGACGTGATTTAGATAAGTTAGAAGATGAAGGGTTCCTAACAAGAACATATGGTGGCGCAGTACTCAACGTTGAAGAAGTTGTTTCGAATGTCCCTTTTTATAAACGGGCAGAGCATAATTTGGAACAAAAACAAAGTATTGCAATCACAGCACAAGAAATTCTTAAAACTGCGCATACAATTTTTGCTGATGCTAGTTCAACCGTGATGGAAACCTTAAAATTATTTAAACATCGTGAAGATTTAACCATTGTAACCAATTCTTCTGAGGCCTTAAAAGAATTACTAGTCTCAGATGTCAATGTGTTATCTACCGGTGGTACTTTGAATAAACGGACATTATCGTTACAAGGTGATTTAACTGAATATGCTATTAGCGTTTATAATGTTGATGTTGCTGTTATCAGTTGTAAAGGAATTGATTTTGATACAGGAGTGACGGATACGAATGAGGTAGAATGCCGAATCAAAAGACAAATGATTGAGCAAGCAAATGAAGTTATATTGCTGATTGATCATTCTAAATTCAATAAGAAAGCTTTTGTTCATTTATCTGATATCAAAAATATTACACATGTTATTACGGACAGCAAACCAAGTGAAGAATGGCTGAATTACTTCAGAGAAAATCATATCCAAGTTCATTTTTAGCTGATCGTTTAAATTACATAAAAAAGCAGATGGATTATTATTCATCTGCTTTTTTGTTTTGAAAAAAAGATAAATAATAAAATTAACACATATTTTAACCTTTGTTTCAAAGATTTTTTATTTGAAATATTGACAAACAGTTTGTGTTAACGTAAGATGTACCTATAAAGTGAAAGCGTAAACAAATGGAGGTGAAAATGGGTGATTGAACAAGAAGTAGGATCTAAACTGGATAAACTACCCGTATCTAAATGGCATTGGCAAGTTTTTTTCTTAATTGGATTTAGTCTGCAAATCAATGGATTTCTGAATTCATCAGGAAGTTCAATATTAGCAGACTTAGTGGATAAAGGCTGGTCCAATAATTATTACAATGCCATTTTCTCTTCAGGAATGATGATAGGGTTTTTTCTAGGCTCAATATTGGGAGGTTTTTCAGGAGATAAAATTGGCCGCAAAAAAGCCTATCAGTTAAGTCTTTTGACTTTTGCAACTTTTTCTTTCCTCGCTGGTTTATCTTTTAACATTTATTTTTTAATATTCTGTAGAACTGCAATGGGTGTTGGAATGGGGGCCGGTATTGTGATTGGCTATACATCTTTTACCGAATTCATGCCCGCAAAAGTGAGAGGAACGTGGTCTGCCAGAATATCATTATTAGGGAATTTTTCCCCGTTAATAGCAGCATTGGTCAGCTATTTGGTTATCCCGCTATTTGGTTGGAGAATGGTATTTATGATTGGATCAGCTGCTTCATTTATGATGTTGTTCCTAGTCAGCAAATATTTAGACGAATCTCCTCGATGGTGTGTTCAAAATAATCAAGTGGAAAAGGGAGAAGAAATTTTAGCAAAGGTTGTCACACGGATAGAAAATGAAAAAAATACTTCTTTAGAATTTGAAGAAAATGAATCCACATACTTACCAAAGCCTGAACAAAAACAGCTCTCAATTAAGTCTTTTTTTAAAAAAGATTTAGGGAAAAGAACGCTTGTGGCAACAACGGTTTTAATCGCAATGAATATTTCACTTTATACAATTACAGTTTGGATACCCACAATTTTCGTAAACAGTGGAATTGATATATCACAATCCTTACTGATGACAACGTTAATAATGATAGGAGCGCCTCTTGGGGTATTTGCATCTACTTTGATCATGGATAAATTCCCAAGAAAATGGCTTGGAGTTAGTTTGATTCTTATGCTGGCTATTCTCGGATATATTTATTCACTACAGACATCAGAAATAGGGATCATTACAATTGGTACCATTTTGATTTTTGTTTTATATATTTATAATAGTTTTTCATCAGCTGTATACGCTCCAGAGCTTTGGTCGACCCAAACCAAAATGAGAGGTTCAGGTATTTCCAATTCAATTGGTAGAATCGTAGCCATCTTCACACCCTATGGCATTGCTTGGTTGTTGACGAATTATGGAGTAACAGCAGTATTTATATTCTTAGGTTTACTTTTAGGAGTGTGTGCGGTTATTCTTGCTTGTTTTGGAATAGAGACTAGACAAAAGTCAGTGGAAGAAATCGCAGGTGAAACATCGAAAAAAGAAGTGAAACAAGAGTTATTAAAAGAAGCTAAATAAAATGGGTAAAGGAGAATGATCAATGGAAAACACAGTAGCAATTTTAGAAAAACCGGGGAAAATGGTTATTAAGGACACAGAAGTTCCTACACCTAAGGTAAATGAAGTGCTGATCAAAGTAGCTTATGTAGGGATTTGTGGTTCAGATGTACATGGTTTCCAACATGGACCGTACATTCCGCCAAAAGATCCAAATCAAACGATAGGATTAGGGCATGAGATTTCTGGAGTTGTTGAAAGGGTTGGCGAAGAGGTTACTAAATTCAAAAAAGGTGATCGAGTCTGTATTGAACCAGGCATTCCTTGCTATAAATGTGAATTTTGTTTAGAAGGACATTATAATGTTTGTCCAGATGTCGATTTCATGGCAACACAACCTAATTATAAAGGAGCCTTAACAAACTACTTAACCCATCCAGAAGATATGACCTTCCATTTGCCAGATCAGATGTCTTTAGTAGAAGGAGCTTTAGTTGAACCAGCAGCTGTAGGTGTGCATGCGGTAGAAATGGCAGGTGATTTACTGGGTAAAAAAGTAGCTATTTTAGGATCTGGCTGTATCGGCCTCATGGCTATTCAAGCTGCTAGATTGAAAGGAGCTGCTGAAATCGTTGTGATCGATGTTTTGCAAAACCGTTTAGAAATGGCTGAAAAATTAGGAGCAACAGCTACTTTTGATGGAAGAGATGAATCTTTAGTTGAGAAAATTAAAGAGGTTGTTAGTGAATATGGAGCTGATGTCGTATTTGAAACGGCTGGAGCAATCGCAACCGCTAAAATGGCTCTTCAAATAGTTAAACGCAGAGGAAAAATTATGATCGCAGGAACTATTCCTGGAGATACCCCCGTTGACTTTTTAAAAATTAATCGAGAAGTATCTATTCAAACCGTATTTCGTTATGCCAATGATTATCCTAAAACAATCAGTATGATTGCAAAAGGCGGATTTGATGTCGAAGGAATGGCAGATAAATATTTTGATTATGAAGATACCCAAGAGGCATTTGAATTTTCGGTGAATCATAAACAAGATTTAATTAAAGGAGTAATTCGTGTAGGAAAAGATATGAAATAGAGAAAGAGTGGTTATAGAATGACAAAAGTTGATGTAATTTGTGTAGGAGCAGCGATAGTAGATATTCCTTTATATCCGGTAGGTGAATTTATTTTTGATCATGTGTCTTACCCCCTAGACGATATTTCAATGAAAATTGGCGGAGATGCGATCAACGAAGCGACCATCATCACACGTTTAGGTAATAAAGTATCCCTTATGAGTGCTGTTGGAAATGATGGCGCAGGCTTATTCATTCAAGAATTCGCCAAAAATAATGGAATTATCACCGATGATTTAAAAGTAGATCAAGCCTTAACAACCTCTTTAAATGTTGGTTTAGTACGTGAAGATGGTGAGCGGACTTTTGTAACAAATAAGAAGGGTAGTTTATGGAAGATGAGCTTAGATTCTATTAATCTTAAAAATATAAAAGATGCTAAAATTTTATCTCTAGCAAGTATTTTCAATAATCCTTTGCTTGATAATGATGCACTCACCACAATATTCAAAAAGGCAAAAGCAGAAAAGATGATTATTTGTGCAGATATGGTAAAAAGCCGTTTAGGTGAAGGATTATCAGATATTTCTGAAGCCCTTTCTTATGTTGATTATTTCTTCCCTAATTATGAAGAAGCTGCAGAAATAACGGGTGAGTATGACATAGATACTATTGCTAATGTCTTCTTAGAACTAGGAGTTAAGAACATTATTATTAAGACTGGAAAAGAAGGTTGCTATATTAAAAATTCAGAGATGGCCAAAGTTGTACCCGCTTTCAAAAAAGATCCTTCAGTAAAGATAGATACAATCGGTGCAGGCGATAATTTTGCTTCAGGCTTTATAGCTGAATTGTTGAACGACAAATCATTTGAAGAGTGTGCTTATTTTGGAAATGCCGTAGCTGCAGTATCTATTGAATCTTTAGGAGCAACAACAGGAGTCAAAAGCAGGGGACAAGTAGATAAAATGATTGAAGAATACAACAAGTAAAGGTGGAGAATTTATTGAGTAAGAGGATGAAGTTAGGTCAATCAGATGTAGAAGTATCACGTATTGGATTAGGAACTTGGGCGATTGGAGGCGGTCCAGCTTTTGAAAATAGTGATAATGAAACAGCTTCCATCACAACGATTCAGCATGCATTGGATCTAGGAATTAATTTTCTAGATACCGCACCTGCATATAATTTTGGTAACAGTGAAAAAATTGTTGGTAAAGCAATTAAAAATCGCCGTGATGAGTATGTGATTATTACGAAGTTCGGGATTACTTGGGAGAGGGAAGGGAGCTTCTTTAATAAAGTAGGCGATACGAATCTCTACAAGAATCTGTCTAAAGAGTCGATTCGTTTAGAAATCGAATCTAGTTTTGAAAGACTGCAAACGGATTACATTGATGTTTATATGTCACATTGGCAATCCGTAGAACCTCATTTCACACCCATTTCTGAAACGATGGAAGTATTGAATGAGTTGAAAGCAGAAGGAAAGATAGGTGCGATTGGGGCTGCAAATGTGAGTGTAAATGAAGTCAAAGAATATTTAAAATATGGTCAATTAGATATTGTGCAAGCAAAATATAGTATTCTAGATTGTCAAGTAGAAGAAGAACTGCTGCCACTATGTAAAGAACATGGGATCACTTTGCAAGCTTATTCTCCTTTAGAAATGGGAATCTTGACAGGAACCATTGATAAAGACTATGTGGCACCAAAGGGTACCGCTAGATACGGGAAAAAATGGTTTGAACCAAAAAATCTAGCCAATGTTGTAGACATGTTAGAAAAATGGAAACCATTGTGTGAAAAATATCAATGTAGTATTGCTAATCTTGGCATTGCTTGGATTTTGGCACAAGGAGATAATGTAAACGTACTAAGCGGTTCAACGACTCCTGAAGAATTAGATGAAAATAGTAAAGCACTGGATATTCAGTTATCAATGAAAGATGCAATTTACATGCGTAAACTCGCTGAAGAGATTTCTTGAAAGGGAGGTAAAAATGGATAGAAAATTAAAAGTAGCACCATCAATGGGTTGTTGTGATTTGCTGAATTTAAAGAAACAAGTGGAGTTTATTGATCAACGTGCTGATTATCTGCATATGGATATCAAAGATGGGTATTACGTCAGAACATTTGGTATCGGTCCTGATTTTATGAATGCGATCAAAGAAATTGTTAATAAACCGATGGATGCTCATTTAATGGTACAAAGACCTTGGGACTATTTAGAACCTTGTGCTGCAGCTGGTGCTACCTATATTACGCCACACACTGACGTAATAGAAAATGTTGCTCTAGTGACCATTAATCGAATTAAAGAATTAGGCTGTAAAGCTGGAGTTGCATTGAATCCAGCGACTCCTTTGGAAAGCATTCGCTACTACCTTCCATATCTTGATAAAGTAACGATCATGCTTGTCGATGCAGGAATTGCGGGTCAAGCCGTCATACCGGAAATGTATGAAAAAATCCGTACACTAGCAAAATGGAGAGCAGAGCTGGATTTGGACTTCCTGATTGAAGCAGACGAATCAATGAATAAAGATTTGTATGGAGAATTATATCAGGCGGGGGCTGATATTGTTGTGCTAGGACCTCCAGCATTATGGAACAAACATGAAAATCTCGAACAAGCATGGGAAACCATGGAGAATGAATTGAAAAATGAAACCAAAAATATAACAGTTTAGTAGATTTGCTCTACTAACACCTATCGCAAAGTATGGGGACATTGACGACACGGAATAGACCGCTAGATTTATTTTCTGACATTCATAAATAGTATGTTTGAAAATAAAGAATAGAGGTGCTTTCTCTGGCTCAATGTCCTTTTTTTTTGTGTAATGAGAACAGGAAGAAAAGGTCTAAGGTGATGGGTGTTAGACCCCTACGGGTATCTAATGGTTACTGATAAAAACCTTAGATACTAAAGAGAACCTTTTTTTGCTCTATAAAATTCATTTGAAACATTAAACAATCATCTCACATCACTCCTCTCCCCCCACGCAAGACTTTCCAATCGTGTCAATTTACAATTCACAGCATAAAAATTAAAGCTCATATGGTCAATCTCAACAAAATTAAAAGATAATATTTTTTTATTTATCACAGATAATCGTCTGTAAAACTCGGGGCAATATTTGGGGTTGCGATGACTCGTCCCACCGAAAGGACTTGGGACTGGGGCTCAGAATAAGTAAGACACTTATTCTTGCGATGCAAATACTTCGTAGCTTTTCTTTGTGCGATGACTCGTCCCACCGAAAAGCCTTGCATGACCTACATCCTGTAGGCATAACTCCCAGTGAATGAAGCTTTGCTTTATCATTTGGCTATTACATAGATAGAAATGAATGCTTTCTACACACTAAAAGTATATTTTAATAAGAGAGGGTAAGCCCAATCTATGTAGATTAGCTGATCATAAAATGTGCCTAAACGTTGTTGTACCAACGTTGTGAGCGGTATACAATAAAGTTGAGAGGTGGGTATAACATGATAGATACACGCTCGATCCAATTCGTTAAAGAAGTGATGAAGCATGAACAGATTACAAGACAGGAATTGATGCAGCAATTAAAGTTATCCGATCGGCAACTGATGTATGATTTTGAGAAAGTGAATGGAATGTTAGAAAGATTCAAAATTCCAAAGTTAAAACTAAATGGTCAGTACTTTCGAATTTCTGAGGAAACTAAAGAGGTTTTGCAGGATAAATTATACTCGGATATAAACATAAGCCAATTTAACTTTTCAGAAGACAATCGTCCTTACATGATTTATCTATATGTCTATATTCGAAATGAGCCTGTATCTAATTATCATTTTCAATCTTTATTCAAGGTGAGTAAGAACACAGCGTTAAATGATGTACGTAGGTTAAAGGAATATTGTAAGAATAGGGGGCTCATCTTCACATATAACAGAAATATTGGTTATTGTATTGAGGGTAATCCGATGGAAAAGCGAAGAATGGTGATCTCGTGTATTCATCAATTACTAAGTCAATCCATGGGCGATGAATTAATTATTTATATTTTGAGAACATGGAATCAGGCAGAATACTTGGATCGAACAAAACAAGTTATGGAAGATTGGTTGGCAAACCATGGGGTGCAATTAGTTAAAACGAGAAAGATTGAACTAATTTATTATTTTACATTTTTTCAATTAAGGGAAAAAGAAGTACTATCCTTTTCAGAAAAGGATAAAAAACTGTTGGAAAGGCAGTCACTATTTCAGAGCGTGGGAGCCCTCTCAAACCAATTATTTGGAGACGTAAGAATAGTGAATGAAATTTATTTTGATACGATTTTGCTGCTAACGGCAACCGATCATATTCACCGAATAGATAATCCGGAGTTACTAGAATTATCTGAGCAAATTATTGAGGAATTTGAGAAAAATACGCTGTTTCCAGTGAAGAATAAGCAGCTCTTGAAGGAAAGTTTATTTAATCATTTAGTACCAGCTTACTTTCGGATTTTGTTTGAAATTCCCTTTTATAATCCACTATCAGCAACGATCCAACAAGAGTATCCTGAACTTTTCCAATTTGTAAAACGTTCTTTAACACCATTGGTAAGTTGGACAAAAAAAGAAATTAGTGATGATGAAATTGGCTTTTTCACCATGCATTTTGGTAGTCTTATTGATCGCCAAAATATGACAGAGGCTGATCGGATGACGGGCTTGATTGTTTGTGCAAATGGTATTAGTTCATCGATGATGCTGGCTTCTCAGTTGAAGGAAATGTTTCCGGAAATCTACTTTTCAGAAGTATATAATGGCGATCAATTTGTTGATATACCAGAACAAAATTACGATCTCGTATTTTCCACTATTCCAGTGAAATCTTCTAAGCCTATATTTATCGTTAAGCCCCTATTAACTCAGGTCGAGAAGAAGCATTTATTTCAATCGGTTTATAAATATTTCCCCAACTTGTCAAACCATACAAAGCATATGATGATTGACGAGATAATGATCGTAGTAAAAAAACATGCGACGGTTAAGGATGAAGGAAAACTTTATGCAAATCTTGTTCAATTACTTTATATGACAAACAAGCAGAAAGAGGTGTATAAACCTATGTTATCCGAATTATTAACCGACGACATGATTCAATTGACCGACGAAGAGTTAGATTGGGAGGAAGCGATTCGTAAAGCTTCAATCCCTTTGCTTAAGCAAAATATGATTAAAAGTTCTTATGTGGAAGCAATGATCAATAATGTGAAAAAATTAGGGGCTTATATCCATATTGGAAAAGGGGTAGGCATCCCACATGCTAGACCAGAAAATGGTGTGAATAAATTAGGGATGTCATTGCTGAAGATGAAAAAACCAACTGCTTTATTAGGAAAGACAGACCATCAAATTGATTTATTCATTTGTTTAGCTGCAGTGGATAATGAAGCTCATCTAAAGGCGTTAGCTCAATTGACTAAAATATTAGGAAATGCTTCATTAATCAAACGCTTGAAAGAAGCAGGTTCGATAAATGAAATTAAATCCATTATTCATGAGGGGGAAAAGGTATTATGAAAATCTTAACAGTATGTGGGACGGGATTAGGTACAAGTTTTATGGTCGAGATGAATATTATTCAGATTCTTCAAGAATTAGGGGTGGAAGGTGTAGAAGTTGCTCACTCGGACTTAAGTTCTGCAACGCCTGGAGATGCCGATGTTTTTTTCTTAGCCAAAGATATTGCTGACGGTGGTAGTCATTTAGGGGAGGTTGTGATTTTAGAGAATATTATTGATATGGATGAACTTGGTGAGAAAGTGAAGAGCATGCTGCAAGAAAAAGGCTATTTATAATTATAAACATGATTAAAAGGAGGATTTTTCATGAATACGTTAATCGATATTTTAAGTGAACCGGCAATACTTGTCGCTTTAATTGCTTTAATTGGTTTAATCGCTCAGAAAAAAAGTGCTGCAGATACAGTAAAAGGAACGACAAAAACTTTTGTCGGTTTCCTAGTTATTGCTGCCGGCGCCGATATTTTGTCTGGCTCGTTAACACCATTTGGCGCGATGTTTGAGGAAGCTTTTAATGTATCTGGAGTCGTCCCAAATAATGAGGCAGTTGTGGCTTTAGCTTTAACGGAGTATGGAACAACGACAGCTCTGATTATGTTCTTTGGGATGATTGTCAACATACTAATTGCTCGCCTTACTAGATATAAATATATTTTCTTAACGGGACACCATACACTCTACTTAGCCTGTATGTTAGCTGTTATTATGGCAGTAGCTGGCTTTAATACATTTGGATTGATTGCAGCTGGTTCGGTTGCGCTAGGGATTGTGATGACTTTATCTCCAGCCATATTGCAACCTTTTATGCGTGAATTGATGGGAAATGACAATGTTGCGCTAGGACATTTTAGTGCTGTAGGCTATGCCGCAAGTGGTTTAGTTGGGAAATTATTCAAGAAAGGCAAAGCTACATCGACAGAAAATATTAAGTTTCCAAACGGTTTAGGTTTTTTACGTGATAGTACAGTTAGTATTGCTTTAACAATGGTCGCAATGTATCTGATTGTTGCTTTCTTCGCTGGATCAACTTTTATTGAAGCAGAATTAAGTGGTGGCACCAATTTCCTAATATTTTCTTTTATCCAAGCAGGCACGTTTGCAGCCGGAGTAACTGTTATCCTTTCTGGTGTTCGACTTGTGCTAGCTGAAATTGTCCCAGCATTTAAAGGTATTTCAACAAAACTAGTACCAAATGCAAAACCGGCATTGGATGTACCGATTATCTTCACTTATGCACCGAATGCTGTATTAATTGGTTTCTTCGTTAGTTTTCTAGGTGGGATTGTAAGTATGTTCATGATGATTTTCTTAGGTAGTATTATTATTCTTCCAGGTGTTGTTCCACACTTCTTTACTGGAGCTGCAGCAGGAGTGTTTGGTAATGCGACAGGTGGTTTTAAAGGTTCAGTTGCTGGGTCTTTTGTGAATGGTATTATTATTTCTTTCTTACCGGTATTTTTAATGCCAGTACTTGGAGATCTAGGATTTGCTAATACGACTTTCTCAGATACAGACTTTGGTGTATCAGGTATTTTCTTTGGAAGTCTGGCAAACTATGCCGGACCCATTGCAATCACCATTAGTTTGATTGTTATTCTTCTGCTTATGATGGTTCCAGGAAAAAAGAAAAATAATCAGCAAGGAAAGACTCAAAAAGTAAGTTAGAGAGATTAATATTGATTTCAAGTGGATATAATCGAGGGGCTATATGCACTTGTTCCATTACATTATAAATAGAGTTCTATAACTCATCATCATTATGGAGGTAGTTTTTTATGACAATGAAAGATCACACCATTTCTGAATTATCCATTAATGCTATTCGGACATTAACGATTGATAGTGTAGAGAAAGCTAACCATGGACACGCAGGAATGCCAATGGGTGCAGCAGCGATGGCTTATGCTTTGTGGAAACATCACTTAAACGTTAATCCCAAAAATCCAAGCTGGTTTAACCGAGATAGATTTGTGCTTTCAGCAGGTCATGGATCTAATCTGCTTTATAATTTACTGCATTTATCTGGTTATCCTATTACAATTGAAGATTTAAAGCAAACAAGACAATGGAATAGTCAAACACCTGGGCACCCAGAGTATGGAATAACTCCTGGAGTTGAAGCAACAACAGGTCCTTTAGGTCAAGGAATTCCTGTCAGTGTCGGAATGGCCATTGCAGAAAAACATTTAGCGGAAGTTTATAATAAACCTAATCATAATATTGTTGATCATTTTACCTATACTATTTGCGGAGATGGAGATTTAATGGAAGGCGTTTCTTATGAAGCCATTTCTCTTGCTGGACACCTGCAATTAGATAAGCTTATCGTTCTTTATGATTCCAATGATATTAGTTTAGATGGGAACTTAGCTATATCTTTTACTGAGCAGATTCAAAAACGTTTTGAATCTGCAAATTGGCAGTATTTAAAAGTAGAGGATGGCAATGATGTTGACGAAATTTCAAAAGCGATTGAAGAGGCGAAACGAGATACTAAACATCCGACGCTTATTGAAATTAAAACAACTATTGGTTATGGTTCTCCAACCTTACAAGGAACGCATCATGCCCATAGTGATCCATTAGGAGAAGACGAAATTAAACGTACAAAAGCGGTGTATGGCTGGGAGTATGAACCTTTTCATGTCCCTGAAGAAGTATATGAAGATTTTGCCACGATTAAAGAAAACGGACTAATAGCTGAAGAAAATTGGCATAAAAGCTTGGAAAGGTATCAAACAGATTACCCAGAATTGGCTGAACACTTCATACGTATTGGAAAAGGGGAGTTAGCAGCAGACTGGACTACGGATCTGCCAACATACTCTACAGAAGACACGCTTGCAACACGTGTTGCTTCCGGGGATACCTTAAATAAATTAGCTCAAAAACTTCCTGAATTGATTGGTGGATCGGCAGATTTAGATTCTTCTACTAAAACGCGTTTAATAGATGAGGGCGACTTCAAAAGAGGTCAGTATCAAGCAAGAAATTTACGTTTTGGAGTACGAGAATTTGCAATGGGTGCGATTGCTAATGGATTAGCCCTCCATCATTTACGCCCATTTGTAAGTACATTCTTTGTTTTCTCTGACTATCTACGTCCAGCCATCCGTTTAGCGTCCCTAATGAAATTGCCAGTAACATATATTTTTACCCATGATTCGGTTGCTGTTGGTCAAGATGGTCCAACGCATCAACCCATTGAACATTTAGCGTCTTTCCGAGCAATGCCTGAACTTTCTGTCATTCGTCCAGCAGATGCAAATGAAACGAAGGAAGCATGGAAACTTGCAGTAGAAAATACATCGCAACCGACTATGCTTGTGCTTGGCAGGCAGGGTTTACCAACACTTCCGAATTCAGCGACATTAGCTGAAAAAGGGGTGGAAAAAGGTGCCTATGTGATTTCTAGAGCCACTCAAGAAGCAGAGGGCATCTTAATTGCTGCTGGTTCAGAAGTAAGTTTAGCCATAGAAGCTCAAAAAGAATTAGCTAAACAGGGAATCTTTGTTAACGTTGTGAGTATGCCAAGTTGGGATCGCTTTGAACAACAATCGACCGACTATAAAGAAAGGGTCCTGCCAAACAATATTAAAAAACGTCTTTCTATTGAAATGGGTTCCAAACTGGGATGGAGGGAGTATGTTGGAGATAATGGTATTGTGATGAGTATTGATACATTTGGGACATCTGCTCCTGGTGATGAAGTTATAGCCAGATATGGTTTTACAACCGAGAACGTGATCAACACCTACAAAAAATTATAAAACATAATTTTAACCGGTGTTTTGATTGGAAAATTCACTATAATAAGATATCCAGCACTTTTTGTGAGTATTAGAAATGGGAATAAAACACCAGATAGAGACGTTCTATTCGGCATTTTGCCTTGAGGTTTTCTCTGAACTGATGGATAGAAGGGTTCTATTCGACATTTTACCTTGAGGTTTCATTTGAACTGATGGATAGAAGGGTTCTATTCGACATTTTGCCTTGAGATTTCATTTGAACTGATGAATAGAGGCGCTTTATTCGACATTTTAGCTTGAGGTTTCATTTGAACTGGAGGATAGAGGCGCTCTATTCGACATTTTGCCTTGAGGTTTCATTTGAACTGAAGGATAGAGGCGCTCTATTCGGCATTTTAACTTGAGGTTTCATTTGAACTGAAGGATAGAGGCGCTCTATTCGACATTTTAGCTTGAGGCTTCATTTGAACTGATGGATAGAAGGGTTCTATTCGACATTTTGCCTTGAGGTTTCATTTGAAATGAAGGATAGTTTCAAATCTGTAAAAACATATAGCATGATAAAAAGAGCAGTTGCACTATTTACTTTTCATTGTGCAACAGCCCCATTTTTTAAATTCAGGTATGCGAGTTGAGTGTAGAAAGTGGTTAGTGAACTAGCTTTGATTTTTTAATTGATTTGGGAATTAAAAGTAAGCATTAATGAAATAACCGATCGCCATAAAAATAAAAAAGCTGAGCAACATGATCGAGTTCGCGATAATTAGAAAGTAATGATTAATTCGAACGGCTAAAGCTATGCCAATAGGTGAAATAATAAATGTTAGAATCCATAGAGGACTAGCTATTTTCATGATTATATTTGGAATCCAAATAAGGATACTTATTAACAAGCATATTATCGATAATAATTTGTATTTTTTTTCACTTGTTTCTATTCCCATTTTGAGAACCTCTCTTTGCAAAAGAAGATAACTTATCCCAGTGGACCGACTAAAGTATTCTTGCTAATTCTCTGTGCTATAAAACATCACTTCAAGAATTCAAAGGTGACTAAGAAAAGGGGATGAAGGAAATACAGACTAAGATTATTATAATTCTGTGGTAACTTCCAAGATAGGACTTGTGTTTACTTGCTCGACCCATTGAAAAGCTCTACATAATCTACGCCTTGTATTTCTATCCCCCGGATTGAAGAGTCATTTTATTCAATTAATTGCTGAATTTCATCGATATCAAATGGATCTTCAACTTTAAATCCATTAATATAGATGGCTGGAACTGTCTCGACGCCTAATTCGTCAGTATATACATCTGATAAATGGGTGGAATCAATCTCCGGTTCTTCCTTCATCATGGCTTCATCGAGTTGATAGGATTCAATTAACTCATCAAGGTATGTTTCGGTTCCCCAATTGCTTTGTTCATCTTGCTCTATGTTAGCATCTGCTACAATGTGACTGAATATTTGATGATATTGGTCTTCAGCATGTTGTTTTACATTTTGATCGAAATTGGCTAGTTGAAGAGAGGCATCATTGACATAAACCATCGCTTGGGTTCGGAATTTAAGCTCACCTGTATCAATATAGTTTGCTTCGATCTCTGGAAAAATTTCATCGATCCATATAGTGCACCAAGGACAAGCATAATCAAAGAGAAATAATAATTCATTATCAGCCTCTTCATCTCCTAAATAGACTAATTCTTGATTGTCGTAAGGTTCCATATTAACACGTGGGTCCTTACTTGCTTGTAAAATAGCAATTAATATGATGCCAGCTACAATAAGACCAATGACTAAAATAGTGAATCGATATTTTTTCATTCAAAACCTTACCTTTCCGTTGATTGTTCGTTTTTCGTTTATCATAACATGTTCGGCTAGTTATTACGATATAAAAAGTCATTAACAAGATCTAAAGTAAAAAAATTACCTCAATATTAATCAGTTAATATTCAAATAGGGTTGAAGGTCTTGACACATTGGAAGCGCTAGCATTATGATTTAAATTAAGTTGAATCATGATTAAATGGTTTTCATCTATTGATCATGAGAATAAAGGGATTGTCAACTGTAATGGAAAAAGGGGGATTTTATGGAATTAACAGAAATTAAGCCTATGATGGAGCAAGTGAAACGGCAAATTAATCAAGTAATCGTAGGGAAGGAGCAAGTAATTGATCAGCTCCTTGTTGCATTATTAGCCTCCCGTCATGTTCTATTAGAGGATGTTCCAGGGACAGGTAAGACGTTATTAGCAAAAACACTGGCAACAGTAATTGATTGTCAATTTAATCGTATCCAGTTTACGCCTGATTTATTGCCAAGTGATGTGATGGGAGTGACGATTTTTCATCAGCATAATAGTCAGTTTGAATTTCAAAAAGGACCTATTTTTACGCATATTTTATTAGCAGATGAAATTAACCGTGCCACGCCACGTACACAATCGAGTTTATTAGAAAGTATGGAGGAGAGGCAGGTGACTATTGATGGTGACACTTACCGATTAGAAGCACCATTTTTAGTGATTGCCACGCAAAATCCGATCGAAAATCAAGGGACCTTTCCATTACCAGAGGCTCAATTAGATCGTTTTTTTATAAAAATTAAGCTTGGTTATCCAGATAAAGAGGAAGGAAAAGAAATTCTCCAGCGATTTCGTAAAGAACAACCCTTGGAAACATTAGGGTCAGTGATTAGCCGTGAAGCTTTAGTTGAAGCACAGCAGATCTTTACCAATGTTGAAGTTGATCAATCGATTTTTCAATATATTGTTGATCTTGCAGAAGAAACAAGACGACATGAAGATATTGTGATTGGCTTAAGTCCACGTGGGACCCAAGCCTTACTTCGAGCAGCTCAAGCGTTAGCTGTTATCAAAGGACGTACATACGTCATACCGGATGATGTCAAGATGATTGCTCCGGTTGTTATTCTCCATCGATTGGTCTTTTCACCCATGATCGGACGATCAGCAGATGGTGAAACAACAATTATGGAGAATATTCTGACGAAAACGGAGGTACCAACTGAAGATATTAAGGGAGATCAAGTATGAATATGACTTGGTTTATTGCCCTGCTTATTTTCTTTATCTATGGTCAAAGTTATCTTTATGCAAAATGGGGCTTGAAAAAGATCATTTATAGACGTCATTTTAATAAACAGTCAGTTTTTGTGGGTCAAAGAATTACTTTAATTGATGAAATAACCAACCATAAATGGTTACCAATTCCTTGGATAAGGTTAGAGTCTAAAATGGATCGATCAATTCAACCGAAGGGAGAGACACAGTTCGATTCTAGTGATCAAGATGTCCATAGAACGCTTTTAAGCTTGTTGCCTTATCAAAAACTAACAAGACGTCATCAGTTAGTTTGTACAAAACGCGGGGTCTTTGAGTTGGACTCGATTGCGTTAACCTTAGGTGATATGTTTGGTTTTACTGAGAAGTTTAGTTCATTTGAGACAGATGCTAAACTTATTGTCCATCCTAAAATCATAAACAAGGATCATTTATCATTACCAGCACAAAATTTTTTAGGTGAGCAATCAGTTAGGCGTTGGATTATGGCTGACCCCTTTATCACGATTGGGACAAGAGATTATCAAGTGGGAGACCCAATTGACCAAATAAATTGGAAGGCTTCAGCTCGAACAAAAAACAATCAAGTTAAAGTTTATGATCATACTGCTGATCGAGAGCTTATCATCCTTGTCAATGCTGATCAATCAGATGATATTTGGTTACCGATTGAGGATGAGCATCTATTTGAACAATCACTTAGCCAAGTGGCAACCATTGCTCATTATTTGGAAGAGAATGGCGAAACTTATGGTTTGGCAACAAATGCCGTTGATCGTAGAGAACGCCATCAGAAGCACCGTCCATTTGTCAAAGTTGAAGCGGCTGCTGGTTCAACCCATTTCTATCATGTATTAAATCAACTTGCTTATTTATTGCCGGAACGAAGTCGTCATTTTAAATATTTGCTTGATGAGTATATAGCAGAGCAGATCAAGCATTGTGATATATTATTAATTACTCCTATTGTTACAGATGAATTACTAACAAGAATTGATCAATTAAGAGCAGTTGGTCATTCTGTTGAAGTTGACCCTATTTTTTCAAATCAGCGGGAGGAAGTATGATGAAATCCATCTTTCGTTCAATTCAATATGCATTGTTGGAATGGCTCGCCTTATTTCCTTTCTTGCTATGGATCAACACGCTGTTTCTTGGTGATTTTTTTCAAGATGAAAAGTGGATTTATTTTCCTATCATTTATATAGCTGCCGCTTTACTTGGCAGATTGGTTAAAAAAAATAGTTTAAAAGTGCTGATTGGCATGATCATTGCTAGTAGCTTAATTGTGTTATTATCTTTATCTTCTTATTGGTATATGTTTGTGCTATTTGTCCTCTTTTTAATATTAACTCTTCGTGGTTTTCAATATGGTCAAGGAAATCCTCATGGGATATTACCTTTAGGCTTGATTTGGTCGATTAGTTTACCCAGTTATTTCATTAGCTATATTCTTTACAGTGGAAATGTGGTAGCTCATCAACAAAAATTATTGACTGTGTTTGCTTTAATTTTGCTATTTTGCTTGTTATTTTTAACGAATAGGGAGCATTTAAGTCAAGCAAGTTTAGTGAAGTCAGATCAGAATCAAATAAATCGAAAGATGAAATATCAAAATTATGTTTATGTCTTTATATTTTTCATTTTTATTTTTGTTCTAACACGCTTTAATTTTCTTGCTAGTGGGCTCGTTCTATTTTTAAGAGCCCTTATTCAATTGCTAGGTTTATTTTCTGGTGAGGAGGAGATAACAAGGGAAGTAGAAGAGGTTGAACAGGGTATGCCTGATTTTGGGGTGACATCAGAACCCTCACGATGGACAGAAATCGTTGATTGGATTCTCACAATTATGGGATCAGTGATCTTGATTTTTGTACTCTTATTCGCCCTGTATCTAGTACTTAAGAGAATTCCTTTTTTTGCTCGGAAAATAAAAATTTTGACGCAGAAAATTGTTCAATTTTTGCTTAGCATACGTAAAGGGCGCTCATTCACACATGATCAAAGTTATCAAGATGAAACGGAATCTGTCTTTGATTTGGGGAAGGGTGTTGATCAATGGGTAAAGAAACTAAAATCACGTTTTACTCGTGGAACAAGCTGGTCAAATTTAACGGATCAAGAAAAGGCTCGTCAACTTTTTCGTGAGGTTGTTGAAGAAGCGATCAGACAAGGCTATGTATTTCATCATTATGAAACAGCGTCAGAAGGGATCGCACGGCTAGAGCAAGAATTGATTAATAATGAGGCATTAACTGAATGGTTAGCTTCAAGTTATAATCAAGCACGGTATTCAAGCTTAACAATTGCTCAAATTGAAGAGTTAAGAGCTGAACTTGAGCGTGAAGGTTGGATCAGTTCAAAATAAATGTTAGTATTATCTTGAATTCAAAATAAATAAAAGTGAGGTTTAATGATGAAACATATTTATCAAGAAGGTCTATCTGGATATCCCACTTTACTCTTGCTACATGGAACAGGGGGCACAGAAAGAGACTTATTGCCAATAGCAGAAACCATTGATCCCAATGCCAATATATTAAGTGTTCGAGGGAATGTATTAGAAAATGGTATGCCCAGGTTCTTTAAACGCTTAGCAGAGGGAGTTTTTGACCAAGAGGATTTAATCAAACAAACAGAGAATTTACGTCAATTCATCGCTGAGGCAAGTGAACAGTATCAATTTGATCGCGACCAAGTCATTGCCATTGGTTATTCTAATGGGGCAAATATTGCAGGCAGCTTATTGTTTCATTATGAAAATGTATTTAAGGGAGCTATTTTGCATCACCCAATGGTTCCAAGAAGAGATGTAATATTGCCTGCTCAAAATGGAACACCGGTTTTTATAGGAGCTGGTAAAAATGACCCGATCTGTTCACAAGAGGAATCCGTTGATTTAGAAAAAATACTAACTGAAAATGGGGCTAAGGTTAAGGTCCATTGGGAAAATAACGGTCATCAGCTCACTCAAACAGAAGTATTAGCAGCGAAAGAATGGTATCAAGAACATTTTCGGTAAATTCGCCCACATCATTTAGGAAAGAAATCTGATTGTAATGATGGGTAAGATGTCGATTTGAAACGAGAAATCTGATCTTCGTAAATGAAATATATCTTATCAATAGAGCTGTTGCACAATGAAGTATAAATTGTTCAATAGCTCTTTTCTTTGTGAATATTTATTGGAGATAGGGTGGAAAGGTTCTATGCACCTTTTCAAATTAGAAATTTGAATAAAAAATGACGATGGAAATGTTCTATTTGACTTTTTGCAAGGAGTGGAAGTTTAAAATGCGTGATAGGGGCGTTCTATCCGACATTTTACTTGGAATGGAAGTTTAAAATATGTGATAAAAGCGTTCTATTCAACATTTTAGGCAGGATTTCCAAATAAAAAGGGGAATAGAAGTGCTCTATCCAATTTTTCTAGCTGGACGTTAAATTTAATACGAAAAGATAGACTATCTCCGATGTTCTCATAAACGGTTTGCCCCATCGAAACCCATTATTGTTTCGCATGTTACGGATGGTTAGGGTAAATCAGTTAGCATAAAAAAGCTATCGCAAGATGTAGATCATGCATTTTGTGATGGCTTCTTATTAATTACCCAAACCACTAAAAATAGGACTTTACAAAAGTAAAAATGTACTGTATGATTTATCTGTATTATATGAACTAATACGGTTAATACGGTGTAGGAGGAGGGTCATATGTTTGAATTGGATTTGAGGAGTCGTGCTCCGATTTATCAACAATTGGTTGATAAATTTAAATCATTAATTATCAAAAAAGTATTACAAACGGATGAGCAGCTTCCGTCTGTACGCACACTTGCTCAACAGTTAACTGTCAATCCGAACACCATTCAAAAAGCTTATCGAGAGCTTGAGACACAAGGATATATTTATTCTGTTAAAGGTAAGGGGAGTTTTGTTGCTCCAATTATTGATCAAGCTAATGATGATACGATTGAAACATTGAAGGATCAGATAAAAAAGTTGATATCAGAAGCGGTATTTTTAGGTGTGTCAAAAGCAGAATTACTGAATCTGGTTGATGAAGTTGATCAACAAGCGAAAGGGGGAAATAAGTGATGATTCATGTTCAAGATTTGACGAAAGCATACGGTAAGAAAGTAGTTATTAAAAATATTAATTTACAAATTAATAAAGGATCAATTTATGGTCTGCTCGGTTCAAATGGAGCGGGGAAAACAACCTTATTAAAAGTTATTGCGGGCATTTTGAAACAGAAAGAAGGAACGGTTTTAATAGAGGATGAAGTTGTTTTTGAACATGCTAAACAGAAGGAGCGCCTAATCTTTATACCGGATCAACCTTATTTCTTTTCCCATTATACAGTTAAGCAAATGGCAGAATTTTATCGTGATTTTTATCCGAATTGGAATGAAGAACGATTTAATCAATTACAAAGAATTTTTAAGCTTGATGTAAAGAGTAAAATTCAACAATTCTCAAAAGGAATGCAACGTCAAGTTTCCTTCTGGCTAGCTTTAAGTGCGATGCCAGATTATCTTATTCTAGATGAGCCCTTTGATGGGTTGGATGCTGTGATTCGCAAAAAAATTAAAAACCTAATTATCAATGATGTAGCTGAACGAGAGATGACGGTGATTGTTTCATCCCATAATTTACGTGAAGTTGAAGATATTTGTGATCATATTGGAATTTTACACAACGGTCAATTTATTTTAGAGAAGGATTTAGATGACTTAAAATCCGATGTGCACAAAGTACAAGTCGTCTTTAACAATGAATTGCCTGAAGGTATCTTTGAATCTTTTACTGTGCTACATAAAGAAAAAAGAGGAAGTGTTTACCTATTAATTATTAGAGGAACACATGAATCAGTTGATGAGGCTATTCAGGCAGCGAATCCACTCGTTTATGATCTGTTACCATTGACCTTAGAGGAAATATTCGTCTATGAAATGGAGGGGATTGGTTATGCAATTGAAAACATCTTGGTATAAACATGAAATGATGAAGCAGAACTTTCGCCAAGTTGGCTGGATCAGCTTAATTTATTGTCTAGCCTTATTTTTCGCTGTTCCGCTCAATATGTTCATGCAGATCAATCAACCAGATCGATATGAGTATTTTTATTATGTTGAATCTATTTTTGAATTTGGTATTATCGCTCAAATACTGATGTTATTTATTGTTCCTGTATTGATGGGAATGTTTATATTACGTTATTTACATCAAAAAGATGCCAGTGACTTTTTGCATAGTTTACCCATTTCACGAACGAAATTTTTCTGGCAACAGGCTGGATTTGGTCTTATCGCTCTTTGGTTGCCAATTATGATAAACGGGGGACTAATCTTTTTAATCAATCGTCTTTTTGATGTATCGGATATATTTCGTTTGATGGACTTGGGGTATTGGTTGCTCATATCGATTATCCTGATCACGTTTATTTATAGTGTCAGTTTGATTCTTGGTGTGCTAACAGGAATTACGATTATTCAAGGGATTTTTACTTATATCTTTTTGTATTTACCGGTAGGTTTTACATTTTTATTTGTTTATAATCTTAACTTTGCCGTCGTTGGGTTACCAGAGTCACATTTTATCTCTGATCGAATTTTTGAACTTTCACCGATTTCGGATTTTGAAATTTTTGTTGGAAGTTTTGGAGATGTAAGTTCGAGAATAGTGATGTATCTGATTTTAATTGTATTTTTCTTAGTTTTAGCACAAATACTTTATAAAATTCGTCCAGCAGAAGCTGCGACTCAAGCGATTGCGTTTCAAATGTTAAAACCGATCTTTATTTATAGCTTTACCTTCTGTTTCACATTGATAGGCGGTCTTTATTTTGGTTTATTTCAACAAGACTATTTAGGCATACTGATTGGTTATTTACTTTTTTCAATCATTGGTTATTTTATTAGTCAAATGATCGTTCATAAAACATGGCGTGTCTTTCGAGAATGGCGAGATTATGGGTTCTTTTTCATCGGCTTTACGATATTAATTATTTTCATTGTCACTGATCTGACAGGTTTCCAAAGTCGAATCCCAGATCTTGAAGAGGTTGAATCAGTCTTTGTCATCGATGATGTTTATTCATTTAATTATGATTCCGATATGTATGGCGAATTAGAAGGATTTACAAACGCTGAAGATATTGAACTTGTTCGGGATTATCATCAGTCTTTAATCGATAACGTTGAGCGAGAAGCGGCTTTTGATCATAATAATTATCCAATTGAAATTATTTATCGCTTGGAAAATGGTAAAGAACTCGTTCGGGAATATAACATCCCGTGGTCTGAAGTTAATGTTGGTGTATTAAGAGAGTTAAGACAAAGACCTATTTATAAAAAATACACCAATGCGCTTTTTATGATTGATCCAGCTATGGTTAATCAGATTCAGTTTACGACTTATCCATCATATAAATCGGCAGTTATTACTGATCGCAGTCAAATAGTAGAACTGATCGAACTGTTCAAACAAGATATTTTGGATTCGGATGAGAACTTTTATAATTCAGGTACATCTGTTGAAATAAGTCTCATTAATCAGGATTATCACAATGTTTTTTTAGACTTAAATCGAAAACATAAACGAGTCATCGAATGGCTAAAAGAAAATGAATTAGAGCATCAAGCGATGATTGTTGCCGAAGATATCGAGTCGATACTTATAGCCCGTCCTGATAATATTGAAGAGATTGACTATTATGGTCCGGACAATTATCCAATTCATATGATACCTGAATCACAACGAATAGAAATTACTGATCGTAATTTAATTGAAGAGACTTTTGAACAGATTAGTTTTGATTATTATGATGGCGATTATTTACTTGTTCTTTATTTAAAAGAGATGCGAGAACCTTATATCATTCAAACCACTGAATCATTGTTACCTAAGCAAATATTAGAACAACTTTAGAAAAAATGGACTTATCGCCAAGTGCTTATGGTGAAAGCCTTAGTTTTCATTATACTATCAGCAAAAAATCTTATACTTTCTGATAGTAAAACTAAAGAAGGGAATGCGTTCGGATGCAAGCAACATTAATGGAATCCAACTTAGATTTTACCGATTATTATCATCAATTCTATAATGAAATGTACTATGTCGCCAAACGTATTGTCCACAATCACTATAGTGCTGAGGATGTTATTCAAGAGGCTTATATTAAGGCGTACAAAAATTATGCTCATTTAACCGACCACTCCAAATGTCGAGCTTGGTTGCGAACGATTGTGATTCGAACGGCGATTGATTATTATCGGAAGCAGATGAAATATGAGATCGTCTCAGTAGAAGAAAGTGCTGAGATAGGACAATTACTTATTTGTCCTGACAACAATGTTCAAGATCAATTTGCTTGGCATCTTAAGCAGGAATATATTATGGATGCTATTGGGACTTTGCCAAAAAGTATGCAGTCTGTCTTAAAGATGAAAATGCAAACAGATGGGAAGGATCAAGATATTGCTGATCAATTAAATATTTCGCTTTCAGCCGTTAAAACACGTTTGCATCGGGCAAGAAAACTGTTAAAAGAAACCTATGATCAATTATAATTAGCATTTTTTTCTGTCAATAGTGGCTTTAAAAAAGGGCAAGCTATTGACAGGAGGTGTTCAATAGTGAATAAAAAGAACAATATGATCATACCAATACTTGCTTCCATTGGCGTTGGTGCAGCAACTTTTTATAGTATGCGCCGCAATGGCAATAAAAATCCTGTTCAACAAATGACCAATATGCTTAAATAATTATTGTGAAAAGTAAATCGACAAACGACTTAAGTCGTTTGTCGATTTTTTTTAACTACGATAAAATATAACTCTTCAGATTTTCGCTATAGACGCTGTGACAAAAGCATTTTATCTAATCACCCATACAGGCTGTTCGAAAGGTGTTTCAATCAGATATGTCGAAAATACTAAGTTATTCATACGTTCATTTTTATTGAACATCTTAAGGGAAATAAAGTTTTTTGGGGGTTACTAAAATCGTGGAATTGATAGCGCCTTTTCAATTATTTGCTCATCAAAAACTTCTGTACATTATTGAATGAGTCTCAGGATTTTTAGGTTGTGAGTCTATTTTGTCAGAAAATTAAATCAACTCATATCATATTAATAGTGAACATAAGGTATTTTTGTTATACTGGATTTAAGTAAATTTTGATAAAGGAGTAGATCTTATGACAAAAAAGTTAACAGGTTATTTAGGTACATATACAAAAGCAGATAGTGAAGGGGTTTATCGATTTACACTAGATATTGACCAATCAAACATAATAGATGTAACCCCTGTTGCTAAATTAGACAATCCAACGTATGTGACGCTATCAAATGATAACAACTTTTTATACGCTGTCTCTAAAGAGGGAGATCAAGGAGGTATCACAGCATTTTCCATTGATCAAGCAACAGGTGAGTTAAACAAATTAAATAGTCTTGCTCAAGCGGGTTCTCCCCCTTGCCATGTCAGTGTCAATAAGGATAATTCGATTGTAATAACAGCAAATTATCATACGAAACAAGTTGTTTCTTATTTAACAAATTCAGATGGTTCTTTAAAACAGGTTGCTGATATTGCTGAACATGAGGGTTCGGGTCCACATGAACGTCAAGAGAAGCCACACATACATTATGCGGGTTTTTCACCAGATGAAAAGTATGTTTTAGCTATTGATTTAGGTAGTGATGAGATTATAACTTATGCGATTGATAAGCTAGGTAAATTAACGAAAAAGCATGTCTTTAAAGCACCTGCAGGGAGTGGACCAAGACATTTAGCTTTTGCACCGAATGGAGAATATGCTTATGTGATGACAGAATTGTCATCAGAAGTATTAACACTCAAATATAATGCTGAGACAGGTGAGTTTTCACAGTTGCAAAGGTTAAAAGCAATTCCTGAGTCATTTAAAGAAGTGAATGATGGTAGTGCGATTCATCTGACGATGGATGGAAAATTTGTCTATGTTGGAAATAGGGGGCATAATAGTATTGCTGTCTTTAAAGTTGATTCAGTTTCTAATCAGCTTGAGTTTGTTGAGTGGACAGCAACAGAAGGGGATTGGCCACGAGACTTTGTTTTATCACCAGATGAAAAGCTGTTAATTGCTTCAAACCAGAACTCAGGAACGTTAACTGTTTTTAAACGTGATCAAGAATTAGGCAAGTTAACTTTAAAACAAACGGATGTTAAGGCACCAGAAGTTGTTTGTGTCAAATTTAATACTAAATAGACATAACAGAAATAAGTTAGTAGGTGTCTTATTTTGATAATGGATTAAAAAGTAGTAGACAACTTTATTTAGCTATGGTAAGATATGTCTAAATAAGCACATGAATCCGCTTTCGATAATTCATGTAAAAATAATCAATTTTATAATTTTTTTATGTGACTAAGTGAGATTAGGCATAGAGAAGCGTTAAAGGTTTTCGTTAATCGAATCCCTTTTGCTCTCTATGCCTTTTTTATTTGGTTGTAGCATATTTAAAGACCTCAGAAGGAGAAATCATGCATGTTAAAAAATTTATTTAAAAAAACAACAAAAAAGGAAATTATTGCACCAATATCAGGAGAACTCGTCTCTTTAGATAAAGTTCCTGATCCGGTTTTTGCGGAAAAAATGATGGGGGAAGGTGTTGCAATCATACCGATCGATGGAAAAGTCGTTGCTCCTATAAACGGAAAAGTTATTCAGATACCAAAGAGTAACCATGCGATCGGTTTAGAGGCGGAAGACGGGACTGAAATATTAATTCATATTGGTTTAGAAACAGTTGGATTAAAAGGAAGTGGATTTCAACCGCTTGTCAGCGTCAATGATCAAATTAAAATAGGTGATCCGCTCCTAGATGTAGATTTATCTTATATTAAGCAACATGTTGAAAGTATAATCACACCGGTGATTATAACCAATAGTAATACAAATAATAAAACCTATAAAACTACACCAAATGTTCAAGTCATTGCTGGACAATCACCTATTATCACTATTCTTTAATAGTAAAAAGGATAGATTGAATAAAAAGGAGTTGATATCAATGAAATTAAAGAAAAAGCTGAACAATAACGCTATTCTCGTTGTGGATGATGATAATGAAGAAAAAGTGGCAATAGGGAGTGGAATTGCTTATGGAAAGCGTAAAAATGACCTGATTAATAAGAATCAAATAGAGCAACTATTTGTAATGAAAGAAAATGAAAAGCTGCAGCAATTATTAAATCGAATCCCAGAGGAACATTTTCTTATTTCAGAAGAAATCATCTCCTATGCTGAAGACTATCTTGGAACAAAACTGAGTGAACATATTCATATCGTGCTAACAGATCATATTTCATTTGCGCTTGAGAGAATTAAAGAAGGTATTTATTTACCTAACAAATTATTAAATGAAATCAAAATTTTATATCGCGATGAATTTGAAATTGGGACATGGGCTGTTAAGCATATGCGTGATACGTTTCAATTAGATGTTCCGATTGATGAAGCTGCTCATATCGCGCTCCATATCCATACGATGAAATTGCAGGGTAGTGATTACCGCCGAACGATCAAACATACGTCCATTGTTAGAGAAATGATTCAATATATTTTAGCGAAAATGCAGCTAACGATTAAAGAAGAAGATATTGCGTATCAAAGATTAGTCACTCATTTGTATTTTACCTTATCGAGAGTTGGGCAATTTGAGGTGCATGAAATGGATGAGGAGATGTTGGCAATGATCAAAATGAAATTTTCTGAATCCTACGACTTAACAGCAGAAGTTACTCAGCTTGTTACTGATAAATATGATATTAAATTTCCAGAATCGGAGCTTGGTTATATAACGATTCATATTGAAAGATTGAACAAACTTTAATTGAAGGAGGAGATATTTGGGACCCTTTAACTTTATAAACAGATGTTATTTGAGGAGGTGAGGCGAGAAATCAATTGGACCATGCAATTTATGAAAGTATTTTATTTTTATTGAAACTGCAATTATTAATTTTAACAAAACAATAGGGATAGGAGAGATTTATTATGGTAATGAAGTATTTACAAAAACTTGGTCGATCATTAATGTTACCGGTAGCCGTTTTGCCAGCAGCTGCGATTTTAATGGGAATTGGTTATTGGATTGATCCTAGTGGATGGGGAGAGGGGAGTGCAATTGCTGCTTTCTTAATTCAAGCAGGTGGATCAATCATTGATAATATGTCGATTTTATTTGCTGTTGGTGTTGCCTTTGGTATGGCGAAGCAAAAAGATGGTTCAGCAGCTTTAAGTGGACTTGTCGCCTTTCTGGTTATAACTACACTCTTATCAACAGATACTGTGGCTATGTTGCAAGGGATTGATCCAGGTGAGGTTAATGCGGCATTTGGCAGTATAGCGAATCAGTTCATCGGAATCATTTCAGGGATCGTTGCATCAATTATGTATAACCGGTTTAGTCATGTGAAGTTACCGGATGCACTTGCTTTCTTTAGTGGGAAACGATTAGTACCGATTATGACAGCGGTTTCCATGTTAGTGGTTTCAGGAGCGCTATTTATTATTTGGCCAGTTATTTATACAGGGTTGGTTTCTTTTGGTGAGAGTATTAGTAATTTGGGAGCGCTCGGTGCAGGGTTGTACGGCTTCTTTAACCGCTTATTAATTCCAACGGGTCTACACCATGCATTGAACTCTGTTTTCTGGTTTGATGTAGCTGGGATTAATGATATTGCGAATTTCTGGTCCGGTGAAGGAGTGAAAGGTGTAACCGGCATGTATCAAGCTGGCTTCTTCCCAGTTATGATGTTCGGTCTTCCAGCAGCAGCTCTGGCAATGTACCATACTGCTAAAGAAAATAAAAGAAAAACAGTTGCTTCATTATTGATGGCAGCAGGATTTGCTTCATTTTTTACTGGAGTGACTGAACCACTTGAGTTTGGATTTATGTTCTTAGCACCTGCTCTTTACGTTGTCCACGCAGCTTTAACGGGTGTGTCATTGATTATTGCTTCAACGTTCCAATGGACCGCTGGCTTTGGTTTCAGTGCAGGTTTTGTTGACTTTTTCTTAAGTTCACAATTGCCACTCGCCAATCGACCATTAATGTTAATTGCACAAGGTCTTGTCTTTGCCGTGATTTACTATGTGCTTTTCCGTGTGATCATTATTAAATTTGATTTAAAAACACCTGGTAGGGGTGATGAAGAGTTGGAAACGGACGAAACTGGTGTTCAGCAAGAGTTCGACAGTGCGAATAAAATAGCAGTATTAGCTAAAGAAATTTACACAGCCCTTGGTGGAGATCAAAATGTGACATCTGTTGATAATTGTGTGACAAGATTAAGACTTACCGTTAAAGATGTCGATGCAGTAGATCAAAGGAGAATTAAAAATACAGGGGTATCTGGTATTAAGGTAATCGGAAAAAATGATATTCAAGTGATTGTTGGTACACAAGTTCAATTTGTTGCAGATGAAATTATGAAAATACGTTCGTAATTTGCTGTGCAGTTTAACCCATAACTAGACAATCATTACTTTTGGGCTGTATGCGATATAGAAAAATATTATAGTTCCATACAAATAAAAAGCAGTATAAAGACATGATGTTGATGAGTTTATGTTTGTCAACATCATGGTTTGTTCTTATGTTATTCACCATTATTGTAAGAAGAGTTAGTCAAAATAATCAAAGGGGATTTTAGATGAATCAATCATTAGCGATAAAACATTATAATGATTACGTAACTTATTTTTTCATTGGAGATCAGTGAATTTACAAATATTCCTGTTGTATAAAATACAAAGTCAAGCAAATACGTTACAAAGCAAGCGTCAGCTCGCTCTAGTTTTTTGTCTAGAACTTACTTGATAATGATTAATCGTTTATACAACACTAATGATTTATAAACTAACTTCAATGAAAAGGAGGAGCTTGCAATGAAAAAATTAAAAATCTTGATTTTTTCACTTTTAATGGTTATACCTGTTGTTTATGGAGCGAATAGTAAAGTAGTCGCTTCAGCTGATAATTTACTTCTAAATAAAGCGGTAGAATATTCAGGTGTAGAAGGTGGAAAAACAGATAGTGGAAATTGGCAGCATCCACACTTAGCAGGAGAAAGTGTCGTTGATGGTGACAGTGAAACGAGATGGTCAGCAGATAAAGAAGATGACCAGTGGATCATTATTGACATGGGAGAAGAAAAAAACATTAATCAAATAACTTTAGATTTTCATGCGGAAAGTCCTGAATATGAGGTGTTTGTCTCTACTGATGGCGAGACATATGAATCAGTATATATAGAGGAAGAGGGCAGTCAAGGCACGGAAAAGACAGTATATATTGAGTTAATTGATAAAACTGTACGTTATGTCAAATATCAGCAACATAAAATGTGGCAACATAGTAGTAATGGTCAAAGTTATGGCTCAAGCTTATATGAGATCGAAGCGTATGAGACTTTTAAAGCTGAAAATATTGATTTACTTTTTAATAAAGAGGTAGAGTACTCGGGTGTAGAAGGTGGAAAAACAGATAGTGAAAATTGGCGGTATCCGCAGTTTGCAGGAGAAAATGTCGTTGATGGTGACAGTGAAACGAGATGGTCAGCAGATAAAGAAGATGACCAGTGGATTATTGTTGACATGGGGGCAGAAAGATATATTAATGAAATCGTTTTAGATTTCCATGCAGAAAGTCCTGAATATGAAGTGTTAATCTCTACTGATAATGAGAACTATGAATCGATATATAAAGAGGAAAATGGAAGCCAAGGCAATCCTAATACTCTTTATATAGATGTTGATAACAAACCTGCACGATATGTGAAATATCAGCAACATAAAATGTGGCGACATAGTAGTAATGGTCAAAATTATGGCTCAAGTTTATATGCTATTGAGGCTTATGTAAATAAGCGATTACCAGAAAAGATAAATATTGAAGCAGAACATGTTCTACTAAGTCTAGGAAGATCAAGTCAATTGGAGTATAGCTTAGAACCCGAAGGAGTAGATATTTCACCGGATAGAATTGTTTGGCATAGTGATAATGAAGATATAGCCACAGTTAACCAAGAAGGTGTAGTTCAAGCACAAGGACTTGGTGAATCAGTTATTACAGCTACTATTCAAGGGACAGATATAAGTACTAGTATCTCCGTTGAGGTAATTGAAGAAAAATACCAATATTCCTTAATGCGGGAGCGTTGGAGAGAAAGATTAATAGGAAATGTTGAAATCAACGATGATGCAGATATTCAAGCTTATCGAGAACAAATTTCAGATAATAGTATGGAATTATGGGATAAGCTAAATACTTCTGAAAATAGGACTTATTTATGGGAAAGGATTCCTACGGATACAACATCTGCTGATTATACAACCCAATTTAATAATATTAAGAAATTAGCATTGGGATATTATGAGCCATCTAGTGAGTTATATCAGAATAAAGAAGTGTATGAAGAAATTCTTAATGCCATTGATTTCATGATTGATGAAAAAAATTATAACGGATCTTATTGGACAGGTAATTGGTGGGATTGGCAGATTGGTTCCCCTCAGCCATTAATAGATACACTGATTCTACTACATGATGACTTACTCGAACAAGACTATGAAAAACTCGAAAAATTTGTAAATCCAGTAAAAGGATATGCAAATGATCCAAAGAGACAATGGCCAAGTTATCGAGCGACAGGGGCTAATTTAACTGATATAGCCATTTCAGTTCTAGGAAGTGCGATTTTGCTGGAAGATGATAGTAGAATTGAATTGGTTACAGAAAGTGTACCTGAAGTGTTAGTTAATGTGACCCGTGGTGATGGTCTTTACAAAGACGGTTCACTTGTTCAGCATACTTTCTTCCCTTATAACGGGAGTTATGGGAATGAATTATTGAAAGGTGTCGGACGCATTCAAAGTATCCTTTATGATACAGATTGGGAAATTAATGATAGTAACATGACTAATTTATTTAATGTGATAGATAAAGGTTACTTACAATTAATGACCCACGGAAAGATGCCATCAATGTTTTCTGGACGAAGTATATCTAGAGCACCAGGTACTAATCCGTTCACTTCGGAATTTGAGTCAGGCAAAGAAACAATTGCTAATTTAACTTTAATTTCAAAATTTGCCCCTGAAGAACTAAAAACAAAAATTGATTCTTATGTTAAGCAATGGGTATTAGATGTAGATGGTTATTTCAATTTTTATAATCAACCAAGAGATTTTGAAGCAATAGTCGATTTAAAAGATATTATGAATAATCAAGATGTTGTGGCACACGAAGATAGATCGATCACGAATGTGTATGGTTCAATGGATCGTGTCTTTCAAAAAAATAATGATTACTCTGTAGGAATTAGTATGTATTCTAGTCGAATTGCTAATTATGAATTTGGAAATACGGAAAACAAACGAGGCTGGCATACAGCTGATGGTATGCTATACCTTTACAATAATGATTTAGCACAGTTTGATGAGGGATATTGGGTAACAATTGATTCAAAACGCTTACCAGGAACGACAGTTGACACGAAAGCTCTTGCTGATGGTGCAAATCAGTCAACAAGAAGTCCACAATCTTGGGTTGGAGGAAGTACAAATGGTGAACTAGGTGCCATTGGTATGTATTTGGATAAAACAAACACAGGTATGTCATTAACCGCTAAGAAGTCATGGTTCTTGCTAGATGGTTACATTGTTAACTTAGGAGCAGACATTAATGGAACAACTGATGCAACGATTGAGACTATTCTTGAAAATCGTTTGATTGATCCGAAACATACAGATATTCAGCAAGGAAATACGAATGGTGAGAATTATCAGTGGATAAATATTAATGGATCAGATAATCTCAATAATATGGGTTATGTCATTCCAAATACAATGGGAGAAATTGAAATTGAAACAGAAACACGTTCCGGGGAATATTTGGATATTAATGGATACTTTGTTAATGATAAAGCATATACAAATGATTTTGTGAAAATTGTAAAGAATCATGGACAATCAGTAGAAGATGAAACTTATGAATACATGATTGTACCTGGGAAAACAGATCAGGAAATGGTTCAATTAGCTGAGAGTATTCCATATCAGATGATTAGTAATACAGATAGTATTCAAGCCATTCAACATCAGAATGTATTAATGGCAAATGTATGGGAGAATAACCAAGAGATTGAAGGCATCCTTATCGAAACACCAATGTCACTTATTGTTGATGAACAAGAAGATAATGAATATAAGATTACGATGTCAAATCCTGCTCATGGTAATCTAAATTTAGTATTAAGTTTTGAAAGAGAAATTAAACAAGTTATTGAACAAGATGAGGAATTTTCAGTCGATAGTAACACAATTACTTTAAATACTAATGGGCTACAAGGCGCTTCGAGAACAATTACGATTGAATTAGAGGCATTACCAGTAGAAGAAGTTGATAAAACAGACTTAAGAGAACTGGTTGAAGCTCATGCAGATAAGCAAGAAGAAGGCTATACAGCAGACAGCTGGGAAGTATTTGCTGAAGCTATCAGTAACGCCGAAGCAGTATTAGCAGATGAAGAAGCGACACAGGAAGAAGTGAATCAAGCGTTAGAAAACTTGCAAACAGCACTTGATCAGTTAGAGGAAAAAGAAGTGGAGCCAGACAAATCTGCCTTAGTTGAATTAATAGAAATAGCAGAGAAATTAACTGAGTCTGACTACACAGAGTCGAGCTATGCTGATTTAATTGCAGCACTAGATGCTGCTCAAACAGTTTTAGCGGATGAAGAAGCAACGCAAGAAGAAGTGAACCAAGCGTTAGAAAACTTGCAAACAGCACTTGATCAGTTAGAGGAAAAAGAAGTGGAAGTCAATAAATCAATTTTAGCTGATTTAGTAGAAACAGTAGAAAAATTAACTGAGTCTGATTATACAGAAACAAGCTATGCTGATTTAGCTGAAGCGTTAGAAGCAGCTCAAACGATTTTAGCGAATGAAGAAGCGACACAGGAAGAAGTAGACCAAGCTGTAATTGCTTTGCAAGAAGCCGTTGATCAATTAGAACAAATTGATCCAGAAACTGTCGATAAATCAAAATTAAAAGTGCTGGTTGCACTTCATGCCAATAAGCAGGAAGAAGACTTTACAATAGACAGTTGGGAAGTATTTGTTGAAGCCTTAAGAAATGCCGAATCTGTGTTGGCAGATGACGAAGTGACACAGGAAGAAGTCGATCAAGCATTAGAAAACTTACAAACAGCGATTGATCAACTAGAGGAAAAGGTAGATCAATCAGCCTTAGTTGCTTTAGTAAAAGAGGCAGAGAAGCTGGATGAGACTGATTACACAGAAGCGAGCTATGCTGATTTAGTTGAAGCATTAAAAGCAGCTCAAATGATTTTAGACGCTGATGAAGTCACACAAGAAGAAGTGGATCAAGCGTTAGAAAACTTACAGACAGCGCTTGATCAGTTAGAGGAAAAAGCAGATAAGTCTGACTTAATTGACTTAGTAGAAGCTGTAGAGGAATTAGAAGAAGCTAACTACACAGAAGAAAGCTATGCCGATTTAGTTGAAGCATTAGAGGCTGCTCAAAAGATTTTAGCTGATGAAGAAGTCACGCAAGAAGAAGTGGATCAAACGTTAGAAAACTTGCAAACAGCACTTGATCAGCTAGAGGAAAAGGTAAATAAAACTGCTTTAGTTGATTTAGTAGAAAAAGCAGAGAAGTTGGATAGGAATGATTACACAGAAGTGAGTTACGCTAAATTGAGCGAAGCACTAGAAGCCGCTCAAAAGATTTTAACCGATGACGAAGCGACACAGGAGGAAGTCGATGCGGCTTTCGTAACTTTAGAACAAGCAATCGAAGATCTTGAAACTTTACAATCAGACTCAGATTCAGATTTAGAGAAGCCAGAGAGACCAAAACCAACAGATCCAAAAGATCCGTCACCAACAGAGCCAGAGGATGGATCTCCAGTCGTTGATAAAGGTAATGATGGTGATTCACTGCCAGCTACAGCAACATCAACGTATAACTGGTTATTGATTGGATTTACCCTCCTGTTAGTAAGTGGACTCATTCTACTTGTAACGAATAGAAAGAAAAAATCTATTGAATAAAAAATTGCAGGAAGAAGCTGTTGTAAGAAAACAGCTTCTTCTATTTTATCACAGATAACCGTCCGTAAAACTCGGGTCAACAATGGGTTTCGATGGGGCGAGTAACCGCAAATATCTTCGGTGGGGCGAGTAACCGCAGTCCCAGTCCCACGACGTTGGTCACGCAGGCGTTACCACACGATGTGGTGGTTTTAGCCTGTGGTCCTTCCTAATAGAGAGGAAACAAATCTATTAGGCGGGAGCTACAGGTGAGCTAATGTCCTGATTCACTCAACTAAACAAATGTTTTCGGTGGGGCGAGTAACCGCAAATATCTTCGGTGGGACGAGTAATCGCAGTCCCAGTCCCAGGACGTGAAGACGTTAGCTTGTATTCCTTATTGTCAGTGGGAGGTATGGGAACGCAGACTAAACCCGCCTCGTCTTGTGGCGACGTCTACATGACCTACATCCTGTAGGCCTAATTCCCACTGATTGAAGTTTCGTTTTATAAATTTCCCGAATTAAAATACGCTCACTAATTTGTTGGTTTTTGTGTTATAATTTGCGTTAGAAGGGGGGGAGATAAATGAATCATGAAGAGAAAATCACAAGTATGTTTGAACAGATTATGGGTAAATTAGATGAACATACTGGGATACTAACAGAACATTCTCAAATGTTAAATGAACACTCAAGAATACTAGCTGAACATTCGCAAATACTAACTGAGCATTCTCAAATACTAAATGCATTACAAGCTGGACAAGAATACCTAAAGGCAGAAATGGATGGGATGAAGATTGCCAATGATAAAGAATTTAAAAAACTGTATAGTAATCAAGAGTCTTTTAAAATTGACATTAAGCTTTTAAAAGATCAGTCATGGGAAAATAAAGCAGATATTGAGCGTATTAAAAATACAATGGGGATGGGCTAAAGTATAAAAGGGGATACTTATTTTTAAATGAATGACTTAATGACTACCTCTAAGAGTAACACCCCTCATGAATAAACTACAGTAAGTAGATAGCTACGTCATTTCCCATAATTGCTACTAATCACAATAAAAGAAATCATTCACTCCTTTACTTTTTTTCAGAAAGTTAATCCCCCAGATGCAGTTACACCAACGTATAGCTGGTTATTCGTCAGCTTTGTGAAGTTGACTTATTCTACTTGTAACAAATAGAAAAACAATTGCAACATGTTGAACATTCATCACAATAAAAATAAGGAGTGACTGCACAATCAATAACCCAATTGTGTAGTCACTCCTTTTTAATACTTGTTTAATTAGTAAACAACATGCTCTTTCTCAAATTTAGTAATTTTATCATCATGAGTTAAGGTAACCGAAATTTCATCCCAGCCATTTAGCAGCATTTCTCTAGGATATTCTGCTAAATCAAAGGTTGCTTCAAATCCTTGATTATCATAGACTTTCATTGTTTCAAGATCAACAGTTAAGTCATAATTACTGGCTTCAGCATTTTTTATTAGCTGCTGTGTTTCTGTCTCTGTTAGCACGACTGGTAAGATGCCGTTTTTAGTACAGTTATTAAAGAAGATATCGGCAAAGCTTGGTGCGATGATGACTCGGAAACCAAAATCTTCTAGTGCCCATGGCGCATGTTCACGTGAAGACCCACAGCCAAAGTTTTCACCACCTACAAGAATACTGGCGTTTTTGTATTTGGCTTGATTGAGTGAAAAGTCTTCTCTTAGTCGATCTTTTTCATCAAAACGCCAATTATAGAATAAATATTGACCAAATCCTTGGCGAGAAATTCGCTTTAAAAATTGTTTGGGAATAATTTGATCGGTATCAACATTTGCCCGGTTCAATGGATAAACAAGTCCACTGTGTTGTTTTAATGGTTCCATGTTGTTTTGCCCCCTTCTAGATTATACGAATGTTCTGATATCAACAAAATGACCAGCAATTGCTGCTGCGGTAGCCATTTCTGGGCTAACGAGGTGTGTTCTAGCATCAGTACCTTGTCTGCCTTCAAAGTTACGATTAGATGTAGATGCACATCTTTCACCAGGTGGAATCACATCATCATTCATTGCCAGACAACTACTACAACCAGGTTCTCTCCATTCAAATCCCGCTTCTAAAAATAGTTGATCAAGTCCTTTTTCTTCTGCGGCTAATTTAACGGTTTGTGAGCCAGGAACAACGATTGCTTTTACGTTTGGATTTACTTTACGTCCATTGATTACACTTGCTGCTTGTTCTAAATCCTGTAGTCTTGAATTTGTACAAGAGCCGATAAAGACGTGTTCAATCGATACAGAATTAATCGGAATATCTGCTTCAAGTCCCATATATTCCAGCGCATGCTTGATTCCATTTCGATCATTTTCATTTTCTGCATCAGCTGGATTAGGAATTGATCCGTTAATGGGGATACATTGACTTGGGTTAGTTCCCCAAGATACTTGTGGTTCTACCTCTGTTGCATTAAATGTCACTGTTCGATCATATTCAGCCTCTTTATCTGTTGCAAGGGCAAGCCATTCTTTTTTCGCTTGTTCAAACGTCTCACCTTTAGGTGCATACTCACGTCCTTGGATAAAGTCAACTGTTTTCTGATCAGGGCTGACTAATCCAGCACGAGCACCTGCTTCAATCGACATGTTGCAGATCGTCATTCGGCCTTCCATTGAGAGCTTTTTAACAGCTTCTCCTGTATATTCGATCACGTAGCCCGTGCCAAAATCAACACCGTACTTAGCAATTAAGGCAAGGATTAAATCTTTAGCTGTTACACCTGTGCCAAGCTCACCATCAATTTTTACATTTAGCGTCTTTGGTTTCGCTTGCCAGATGGTTTGGGTAGCGAGCACATGTTCCACTTCGCTCGTTCCAATTCCAAAGGCAAGAGCACCAAATGCGCCATGAGTTGATGTATGACTATCCCCACAGACAATGGTTTTACCTGGTTGAGTTAGACCAAGTTCTGGGCCAATGACATGAACAATTCCTTGATGTTTATGTCCCATGGCAGCAAGAGGAACGCCAAACTCTTGACAATTTTTTTTCAAAGTGTCCATTTGTAATTTCGATATTTCATCTTTAATGATATTCGTATGAATCGTAGGGACGTTATGATCCATTGTTGCAAAGGTTCGATTAGGCTGTCTTACTTTTCGACCTTTTAGACGTAAACCTTCAAACGCTTGAGGTGATGTGACTTCATGAATTAAGTGTAAATCAATATATAAAAGTGCGGGTCTTCCTTCTTTTTCATGAACAACATTTTTGTCCCAAATCTTTTCAATAATCGTTTTGGGTTTAGCCATTTTATTCACTCCTTTAGCTATTTATTATATTAATAATGGCTTCAGTCATTTCTTGTGTTGATACTTGAGTTCCATTTTTAACGTGAAGATCCGCAGTGTGTAAACCTTGATCGAGGCAAGCTTCAACAGCAGTTTCAATTGTTTCTGCTTCTTGATTCATTCCAAATGAGTAACGAAGCATCATAGCACTTGATAAAATCATGGCAATAGGATTGGCAATACCTTGCCCTGCAATATCTGGTGCTGAACCATGAGCCGGTTCATAAAGACCCACGCCATTTTCTGCAAGACTAGCCGATGGCAGCATACCAAGTGAACCTGTTAATACAGAAGCTTCATCACTTAAAATATCGCCAAACATATTCTCAGTTACGATGACGTCAAATTGATTTGGCTGTGTAATGAGTTTCATGGCTGCCGCATCAACTAAACAATGTTCAACTTCAACATCTGGATAGTTTACTTTTTCTGCTTCGACGATTTCACGCCACATTTTACTTGATTCTAAGACATTTGCTTTATCAACTGATGTGAGTTTTTTCTTACGCAACGTGGCACTTTCAAACCCTTTCTTAACAATCCGTTCAATTTCTGAACGCGTATAAGCAAGTGTGTCAATAACACGTTCACCATCATTTTGTCTCTCACTTGGGCGGCCAAAATATAAACCACCAGTTAGCTCACGGACGATTAAAAGGTCACTGCCTTGAATGTTCTTTTCTTTTAAAGGTGAAGCGTGTAATAATTGTTTAAATCCTTTGACAGGTCGTAAATTAGCGTAAAGATCTAATGCCTTTCGAATCGCTAATAGACCACGTTCTGGTCGAAGATCAGATGGATTTTGATCCCACTTTGGACCGCCAACGGCACCAAGTAGGATTGCGTCAGCTTTCTCAGCGGCTATAACTGTTGGTTCAGGCAATGGATGATTGACTTCATCGATTGCTGCACCACCAATTAGTTGGTAGTCAAAATCAAATTGATGATTAAATTTAGTTGCAATGACTTCTAAGATGGCAACAGAGCTCTCAAGTATTTCAGGACCAATTCCATCACCAGGCAGTAAGACAATATGTTTATTCATTGTTCTTTCCCCCTTAATCAACCTTTTTCTTAATGAAAATACGATTGACTGCATTTAAAAAAGCATGTGTGGCAGCTTCAAGCACATCTTGTGCTGTTCCACGACCGCTAACTGATTGTTCGTTAACATTTAAGTGAACATGGACTTCAGCTAATGCATCTTTACCTTTGCCAATTGAGCTTAACGTAAAATCTGTTAATTGCACCTTTTCTTCAATAAGTGACTCAATCGTATGATAAAGAGCTTCAACGCTTCCGGCACCACTTTTTTCACCAGTTACGATCTTTTGGCTAGGTGTTTCAAGTGTAACTGTAGCAGTGGGGGAATGAGCTGAGTCATAGTGGACTTGAAATGAATGAAGTTGATACTGTTTTCGATGACTTACATCCGTTTGAATATCCATTAAAAGAACAAATAGATCGTCATCAGTCACTTCTTTTTTGCGATCGGTCAATTGTTTGAAAGATTTAAAAGCTTCTGAAATTTTTTCTTCAGACAAAGTAAATCCCAGTTGGGTGATGCGATCTTTAAAAGCATGTCGGCCAGAGTGCTTTCCTAACACGAGATTATTTGATTGAACACCGACAAGCTCAGGTGTAATAATTTCATAGGTTTGCGTGTTTTTCAAAACACCATCTTGGTGGATACCTGATTCATGCGCAAAGGCATTTCGTCCAACAACAGCTTTATTCCCTGGTACAATCATTCCAGTCAATTTACTAATCATATCACTCGTTCGTTTGATTTCTTTTAATACTAATTGCGTTTTAAAAGGATAAAAATCTTTTCTAATTTCAAGGCCAACAGCCAATTCTTCTAAAGCAACATTACCTGCTCGTTCACCAATACCGTTAATGGTTCCTTCAACTTGAGTGGCCCCATTTTGAATCCCAGCGATGGTGTTTGCGACAGCCATACCTAAGTCGTCATGGCAGTGGGTTGATAGGTCCACTTGATTGATATTAGGGACATTTTCTTTCACATATTTAAACATTTCACCATATTCTTTAGGGGTTGTGTAGCCAACCGTGTCAGGTAAATTAACCACTGTTGCACCAGCAGCAATGACTTTTTCAATAATTGTTGCTAGAAAGGGTAGATCAGAACGTGAAGCATCTTCAGCTGACCATTCAACGTCTGAACACTTTTCTTTAGCATATTTCACCATTTCAACAGCAATGTCTATCACTTCTTCTGGTGTCTTTTTTAATTTGTCTTTCATGTGAATAGGGGAGGTAGCTATAAACACGTGAATTCTCGGCTTTTTAGCCTCTTTAATCGCTTCCCATGCTTGATCAATATCATTTTTATTTGCTCTTGCTAATGCTGTTACAGTTGATTTTGTTATCGTTTGGGCAATTTTTTCAACGGCATTAAAATCACCTTGTGAGGAAGCAGGAAATCCTGCTTCCATCACATCTACATTTAGTCGTTCTAGTTGTTTGGCGATTTCTAATTTTTCAAGTTGATTCAAATTAACACCGGGTGATTGCTCACCATCTCTAAGTGTTGTGTCAAAAATCTTAATTTGAGTCATCCGAGACCACTTCCTTTTTAGCATTTGCTCTTTGCTTAACAAATGGCATTAAATCACGGAGTTCTCTACCTACCTTTTCAATTTGGTGATTTTTTTCGGCTTGATTAATCGCATTAAATTGTGGGCGATTTGTTTGATTTTCAACGATCCAATCTTTAGCAAATTTCCCTGTTTGGATATCAGTTAGCACATCTTTCATTCGGTCTTTTGTTTCTGCATTAATCACACGTGGTCCAGAAACAAAGTCTCCCCATTGTGCTGTATCAGAAATAGAGTATCTCATACCTTCAAGTCCATTTTCATACATTAGGTCAACAATTAATTTAAGCTCATGCATACATTCGAAATAAGCCACTTCTGGTTGATAGCCAGCTTCTACTAGTGTTTCAAAGCCTGCTTTCACAAGACTTGTTGCACCACCACAAAGGACAGCTTGCTCTCCAAAAAGATCGGTTTCTGTTTCTTCTTGGAAGGATGTTTCAAGAATACCAGCACGACCGGCGCCAATGCCCTTTGCATACGCTAAGGCTAGGTCTTTGGCTTCTCCAGTGTAGTCTTGATAAATACCATAGAGAGCAGGTACACCAGCACCATCTTCAAATGTTCGACGGACAAGATGCCCAGGGCCCTTAGGAGCTACCAAGAACACATCCACATTTTCTGGTGGTGTAATTTGACTGAAGTGAATATTAAAACCATGTGCAAAAACAAGTGCATTGCCTTCTTCAAGATGTGCTTCGATACTTTCTTGATAAACTTTAGGCTGCATTTCGTCTGGGAGTAAGATCATGATTACATCAGCTTCTTTACTTGCTTCTGCTACTGTCTTTACATCTACTCCATCTTCATAGGCTTGATCCCATGATTTACCTTTTCTCAATCCGACAACAACGTCAAAGCCACTTTCTTTTAAGTTAAGTGCGTGGGCATGACCTTGTGAACCATATCCAATCACTGCTATTTTCTTTCCTTTTAGAACGTCCTCTTGAATCTGATTATTATAAACTACTTTTGCCATGAAAAATCATTCCTCTCAAATATTATTATTATTGTAAATGTATAAACTACATTTAACTAGTAAATTGAATGGCTTTCCCTAATCTAAGAGTGAGAAGGGGGCCTGATCTTGACTCGATTGTGGTTGTTGACCACGTAGGAAGGCCGTTACACCTGTACGAGCAAGATCTTTGATACCATAAGGCTTTAGTAAATCAATCAGGGCCTCAACTTTTTCCGATTTACCTGTGACTTGAATAGAAAGCGTATCCTTACTGACATCAATAACTGTAGCTCGAAAAGGCTCAATGATACCTTGAATTTCTGAGCGTAATTGGGCATTACTTGTAATTTTAATTAATGCCAGTTCACGGGCAACGATTGCTTTGTCGGTAATATCAGAAACTTTAATCACATCAATTTGTTTATTAAGTTGTTTGGTGATTTGTTCTAATTTTTGAAAATCTTCGACATCAACAATAAAAGTAATTCGGGACATGCCCTCTTGTTCAGTGCGACCAACTGAAATACTATCAATATTAAATTGCCGTTTTTGTAATAAGCCAGTAATTCGATTTAAGACACCACTGCGGTTTCTTACTTTTGCTGTTATGATTCGCTTCATGGTTTCACCCCTATCATCTCATGTAATCCTTTACCTGGCGCGATCATTGGATAAACATTTTCTTGTTGGAGTACACGTGCATCGATAAGAACAGGTCCATCATCTGCTAATAAGCTAGGAAGTTGCTGATCAAAGTCCTCTTTCGTATCGATTCTAACACCTTTGATTTGGTAAGCTTCAGCAAGCTTAACGAAATCAGGTTGAATATTAAAAATGGATTCAGAATAGCGTTCAGAATAGAATTCTTCTTGCCATTGTCTAACCATGCCAAGCGCTTCATTATTAACAATAACGATCTTGATTGGGAGACGTCTTTCTTGTAAGATAGACATTTCCTGTAACGTCATTTGAAAACCGCCATCACCAACAATTGCAATCACGAGATCATCTGGTGCAGCCAGCTGAGCACCAATTGAAGCTGGGAAGCCAAAACCCATAGTCCCAAGCCCGCCAGAGCTTACCCAGCGATTTGGCTTATTAAATTTGTAGTATTGAGCTGACCACATTTGATGTTGCCCAACATCAGTCGTCACAATTGCAGTTCCTTTTGTTTCTTGATAAACCTTTTCAATAACATATTGACCAATCATATCTTTCTTAGGCTGGTTATACCATAATGGGAAAGTTTCTTTTTGGTTCTGTACATGTTCATCCCACTTTGAAAAATCAGGTGTTTGATCAATTTGTTTATCCATTTCCTCTAAAACGAATTTTGCATCACCAACAATAGGAATATGAGTATTAACATTTTTACCGATTTCAGCAGGATCGATATCAATATGAGCGACAATTGCTGATGGGGAGAAATGATCAAGGTTCCCCGTCAATCGATCATCAAAGCGTGACCCAATGTTGATTAGAAGATCAGTTTCATAGAGCGCCATATTCGCTGCATACGTTCCATGCATCCCACCCATACCTAAGAAAAGCTCATGATTACCAGGAAAAGTCCCCAAACCTTGCAATGTGTTAACAACTGGAATTCTATGTTTCTCAGCAAAAGCAATCAATAGTTCTGATGCCTTAGCAAATTGAATACCTGCACCCGCTAAAATAACAGGTTTATTTGAACTAACAAGTGCCTCTTTCAATTTTTTTACCTGGTTAGGGTTTGGATTAATTTTAGGCTGATATCCAGGTAATGTAAAGGAACTATCGTATGAATCCGCGCATGGATTGGCTGCGATGTCTTTAGGGATATCAATTAATACTGGCCCCGGACGACCTGACGTTGCGATATGAAAGGCCTCTTTAATGATTCGAGGCAAATCGTTAATTTGCCGTACTTGATAATTATGCTTGGTAATCGGGGTTGTAATTCCCATAACATCTGCTTCTTGAAAAGCATCTGTTCCAATTACGTTTTGAGCAACCTGCCCGGTAAAAATAACAAGTGGAAGTGAATCCATCATTGCATCTGCTATACCTGTTACGAGATTAGTTGCACCCGGACCAGATGTTGCGATGACAACTCCTGGTTTTCCAGAAATTCGAGCATATCCCTCAGCAGCATGAATCGATCCTTGCTCATGTCGAGCTAATACTTGATCGAAATGGCTCCTCTTTTTAAACAAAGCGTCAAAAATAGGTAGAACGGCGCCACCAGGGTAACCGAATAATGTCTTAACATCAGCTTCAAGTAATGCTTCAATTAACAGATCAGATCCTGTCTTAGGGCCTGTTGCGGTGTCTTGTTCCATGTTAACTGATTTAGCCATTTTAAATCCCTCCTAAATTATAATAAATGTAAATTGAATGGATAAGTTTCATATAATAAAAAAGACCATTTCTCTCTAAATAATCTACAGATGTCTGCAGTATTACAAGGGAGAAAAGATCTTAACTTTTCACGGTACCACCCTGATTCACTTCGTCTTTAAGACGAAATCTCATTAAGTCAGTAGCCTGACTCTATTTGATAACGGGTCTAAAAAAGTGAGACCCGGTTAAATCTAAAAGGAAAAGTTCCGTTCAATTTAACTACTCAAAGACGATGTCAGAATAAATGTATTTCCGGGCTTCCAGCAACCCCGGCTCTCTGTCAATACATGGGTTTTATTCTTTTTATCTTATCATCGTAATCTAATGATATGTGAATTTTTAGAAATCTTGACTAACTTATTTTCTCAACTGTTCTTATAACTATATTATAATTGTAAAAATTATTTCCTGTTGATTTATTAAAAGTCCATGATTCCACCAGTATTAGCAGATGTCACCAGTTTAGCATATTTACCTAAATAACCAGTATTGATCTTTGGTTCTGGTTTAACCCATGTCGTTCGTCTTTTTTCTAGCTCATTATCGCTAACCGATAATTCAATCGTTCGGGCAGGTAAGTCAATGATGATTTCATCACCTGTTTCAACTAATGCTATAGGTCCGCCTTCTTGAGCTTCAGGTGAAATATGTCCAATTGAAATGCCTCGTGAAGCACCTGAAAAACGACCATCAGTGATTAAAGCAACCTCTTTATCTAGTTCTCTACCAGCAATAGCAGCTGTGGGTGCTAACATTTCAGGCATCCCTGGTCCACCTTTTGGTCCTTCATAACGGATAACAACGACATCGCCAGCTTTTACCGTTCCATCATTAATCCCTGCTTGAGCTTCATCCTGTGATTCGAAAACGACAGCTTTACCAACAAAACGTTTGATTGACGGATCGACCGCACCTACTTTAATGACAGCTCCATTAGGGGCAATATTTCCATATAGTATGGATAAACCTCCTACTGGGCTATATGGATTTTCAATGGGATGAATCACACGTTCATTTTTTATCTGCTGATTTTTCACATTTTCATAGATTGTCTTTCCAGTGACTGTGATTCGATCTTTATGAATGACATCATCAAGACGACAGAGTTCCCGAATAATTGCACTAACTCCTCCTGCAAGATGAACATCATGCATGGTGTAATCAGAAGCAGGGCTTATCTTAGCTAAATAAGGGACGCGCTCAGCAATCTCATTAATGCGTTTTAAATCATAATCAATGCCAGCTTCATTTGCAATTGCCAACGTATGAAGAACGGTATTTGTTGAACCACCCATCGCCATATCTAAAGCAAAAGCATCATCAATGGTATCTTTTGTAATAATATCACGTGGTTTAATATCTTTTTTAATTAAATCGATGAGATGATGGGCTGCTTGATAAATAAGTTCATGTCGCTCATCAGACGTAGCAACGATTGTTCCATTTCCCGGAATCGTTACACCGAGCATTTCCATCAATGAATTCATGGAATTTGCGGTAAACATACCTGAACATGAACCACATGTTGGGCAAGCTAGTGTTTCAAGTTCTTTTAACTCTTGTTCAGTCATATTACCTGAATGTACGGCGCCAACTCCTTCAAACATAGACATCAGTGAGAGGTGTTCACCATCAGGCGATACACCGCCTTCCATGGGTCCGCCAGAGACGAAAACGGACGGGACATTTGTTCTAACTGAAGCCATTAGCATACCGGGTGTGATTTTATCACAATTTGGAATATAGAAAACGCCATCGAACCAGTGTGCGTTGATGACTGTTTCTGCACTGTCAGCAATGATCTCTCGACTAGGTAGGGAATAACGCATCCCGATATGTCCCATTGCAATACCATCATCAACACCAATTGTATTAAATTCAAAAGGAATCCCACCAGCTTCCCGGATAGCCTCTTTTACAACTTCAGCAAACTTATTTAAATGCCTATGACCAGGAATAATATCTACATAAGAGTTACAGACCCCAATAAATGGTTTGCCTAAATCTTTTGTTTTTACTCCAGTTGCATGTAAAAGACTTCGATGGGGAGCACGATCCATTCCTGTTTTTATCATGTCACTTCTCAATTGTCTACGCTCCTCACAATTACTATCACCGACGACTAAACTGAAATAATGAAATTTATTTATTTGTCTAAATAGTAAAAAAATTATTGGTTGTCGACAATCATACATCCAAATTGAATAATGGTCAACTGGTTTAGTGAAAATTTTCTGATTTTTTTGTTAAATGGTTATTTTTTATTTATCTGGCTTTCGAGATACACAATATAATGCTATTTTTTCCAAATAATTAATTGAAGTTGTACTTGATATTTTTTTCTATCAAAAGACAATGCCGCTACATAAAAAAATAAAACTCACGTCAAGGAGAAGGTCACGCGAAGGTGTGATAGGGCAAGCTAAAGCCTGCTCCCTCTAGGTCTGTTTGACAAATTTGACATCAATCAAAAAGGTTTATGCAACGTTAGTGATCAGAAGATAGGGTTTATAACTTTAGCTAGGCAAATTTGCTACAAAAATTGAGCATTTAAGTTACAATAAAAGAAATTGAGGTGAGAGGTAATGAGCAAATTAGCCATTCTTCCATGTGGTAAAAAAAAGATTTGGGATCTTGATTCAACTAGGGGAAGAGAAGTAGTGAGGGAAGTATACGTTGGGACTTTACATCGTTTGACAAGACAGTATGCGGAAATATTTTGTGATCAATGGGTTATTTTGTCGGCAAAATATGGTTATTGCTTTCCTGACGAAATGATTGAGGGAAATTATGATTTGACTTTTGGCATGTCACAAGGAGAAGCAATCATTTCTAAAGAACAATTGCTAAAACAAATTGGAGAGAAAAAATTACAAGCGTATGATCAAATTATTGTTTTAACGGGAAAGAAGCATAAGGCTATTGTTGAACAAACCTTTGATCAAGTGAGTAAGTTAGTTTTCCCCTTACTTGGAACCAAAGGAATTGGTGAAATGCAACACCGTTTAAAACAAGCGATAATTAATAAGCAACCCCTGCATAAATGAGTATTTATTTCGAAAATCGAAAAAATAGGGTAAAATATAGTTTAATGAAAGGAGAATGATGATGAAAAGTAATTTATCACTTAGATGGAACTTAGAGAATATCTTTAGTGGTGGGAGTCAGTCAGAGGAATTAGTTAATTATATCGAAGAAGCCAAAGATTTATTGGATAGGCTTGCTCAACAGATGGCTCCCTTTGCTGAAAAGCAAGAACAAGATCAATTAGTTAAAATCACAGATACGATTAAACAGATTGAAGTGCATATTGGTGAGATTGGTGCATTTATAAGTTGTTTAACAGCACAAGATGTCAATGATAAGCCTGCGAAACAATTAGTTGGCCAACGAAATCAACTTGCTGCTGTTTATCAAAAACTAATAACTAAATTTAGCTTTGCTTTATCTAGGGTTAATAACCAAACATGGGAAGCATGGCAACAGGATGAGAGTATTAAGCCCATTTTATTTGTTCTTAATGAATTACGAGATCAAGCTCGTGAAAAATTACCAGAAGAACAAGAACAATTGATAACTGACCTAGAAATCGATGGCTATCATGGTTGGGGGGAAATGTATGATACCATTGTAGGTAAGATGTCAGTCGAATGGGAAGGGCAAGATATATCGATAGGACAACTTGAGAATAAATTAAATAGTTCCGATCGACAAGTACGAGAATTAGCTTTTGATAAGTTAGAACAAGTTTGGCAGAATCAAGCTGATTTATTTACTGATACATTAAATCATTTAGCTGGATTTAGGTTGCAAACTTATGCTCATCGAAATTGGGATGATGTATTAAAAGAACCGTTAACGTATAATCGTATGACAAAACAAACGTTAATGACAATGTGGGAGACCATTACGAAGAATAAACCAGCTTTTTATCAGTATTTACAACGTAAAGCTGAACAGTTAAATCTTGATAAGCTGGCTTGGTATGATTTAGAAGCGCCCATTTCTCAGGAGACAAAAGAGGTTAGTTATCAAGAAGCAGCGGAAGTGATAGTAAATCAGTTTGGCTCGTTTAGTGAGCGAATGGCAAATTTCGCCACACATGCCTTTGAGAAAAGCTGGATAGAAGCAGAAGATCGACCAGGAAAACGACCGGGTGGTTTTTGCACAAGTTTTCCTAGAAGCAAAGAAACAAGAATATTTATGACTTATTCAGGTACAGCTTCGAATGTAGCAACTTTAGCACATGAACTTGGCCATGGTTATCACCAACATGTTATGGATGAAGTTGATCAATTAAATCAAAGCTATGCCATGAACGTAGCTGAAACAGCCTCAACCTTGGCAGAGATGATAGTTGCTGATGCAGCTGTGGAAGCAGCAGAAACAGAAGAAGAGCGATTACTCCTTATTGAAGATAAAATTCAACGAAGCATTGCTTTCTTTATGAATATTCATGCACGCTTTTTATTTGAAACTCGTTTTTATGAGGCTCGTAAAGAGGGCTTTGTATCTACTGAGCAGCTTAATCAAATAATGGAATCAGCACAAAAAGAAGCCTATGGGGACCAATTGTCAAGTTATCATCCGTTATTCTGGGCTTCCAAACTTCATTTTCATATTACAGATGTTCCGTTTTATAACTTTCCGTATACATTTGGTTATCTCTTTAGCTTAGGTATCTATGCTTATGCAAAATCAGATAAAGAGAATTTTGCTCATTTCTATGATGCTTTACTTCAAGATACTGGGAGAATGACTGTTGAGGATTTAGCGAAAAAACATTTAAATGTTGATTTGGAAAAACCTGATTTTTGGCAAAATGCGATTGACCTATGTATTGCCGATGTCGAACAATTTTTAACCTTAACAAATAAATGAGCTGATAGTTAGCTCACTTGTTCGTTTAATAATTAAAATATATTTAGCTTTTCCTGATTGATTACTGAGCCATCAAAGGGGTTATCTCATTTGGTGGCTCAGTTTATTTTTGACAATGACTTTGCGTAAAATACTTAATGAACACAAAAGAGATTAGCCTTTGGGTTTGAAAAATATTGCACCGATCATAGCAAAGATAATGGCAGCTGAAATACCTGCACTTGTGACTTCAAACATACCTGTTGCCACCCCGATAATACCGAATTGTTCAGCTTCTTGTAATGCTCCGTGAACGAGGGAATTACCAAAGCTTGTGATCGGAACAGTTGCACCAGCTCCAGCAAAATCAATTAAGGGTTCATATAATCCAAGTCCATCCAAAATAGCGCCTGCAACGACAAGGAAACTCAAGGTAAAGCCAGGTGTTTGTTTAAAAACATCCATAATGAGTTGCCCGATTACGCAAATAGCGCCACCAACTACAAATGCCCATAGAAAAACCATTTAGTTCCCCTCACTTTCTATCGCAACAGCATGTGCAATAACAGGAATAGATTGTTTTTGCAATGTTGAAAGAGGTGATAATAGTGATCCAGTAGCCACCATTAGGATACGATTTAAATTTTTGTTTTTTAAATCATTAATGAGCTTACTGTATAAATATAAGGAAGAGCTACCTGCACCACTTCCACCAGCAAAAACATTTTGATTTTTTTCATAAATAGATAAACCAGCGTCAACCAGCTTTTCTTCTTCAATGTAGATTTGTTCTTTCTTTAATAGATCGATCAATAAATTTCGTCCGATGGAACCTAAATCACCTGTAACAACTAAATCATAATGATCGATAGATAGTTGATGATCATTTAAGTGACTTAAAATTGTATCTGCAGCAGCAGGAGCCATGGCAGCTCCCATATTGAAAGGATCTGATTGATTTAAATCCATTACGCGTCCAATAGTCGCTCGAGTGATGACAGGACCTGTCCCCGTTTGGCTGACTAGACCAAATCCACCACCAGTCACCGTCCATTGAGCTGTAGGTGGTTTTTGCGCTCCATATTCTGTTGGATAACGAAACTGTTTTTCAACAGCTGCATTATGACTAGCAGAGCCTGTTATGACATGGTTGCCACTCTTGCTATTGACAATCAATGCGGCAAGAGCAAGTCCACCAGTTGATGTAGCACAAGCATTGAAAAGTCCGATAAACGGTATTTTATGTGTTCGAGCGGCAAAATTGGTAGGTGTCATTTGATTAATCAAATCGCCACTAATGAAAAAATCAATATCTTGAAAACGTAACTTTGCTTTTTGAACCGTTAGTTTGGTAGCGTCCTCGATTATTTGTTGATGAGCTTGTTCATAGGTTGGTTGGTTCATATATAAATCTTTATGCAAAAGATCAATTTCCTTTGCTAATTTCCCTTTTCCTTCATAGGGTCCAGCAACTGTTGCCGTTGAAGTAATGACTGGTTTTTGTTGAAAGATCCAGCTTTGTTTTCCTATTTTCATCCAATCACCCCTAAACTGATTAGTGCTGTTTTAATCAGCGCCACGATAAATGCAGAGAAGACCCCAAATAAAATGACTGACCCTGCTAGTTTGAACATATTTCCGCCAACCCCTTGAACAAATCCCTCACTACGATGCTCAATGGCAGCTGAAATAACAGCATTACCAAACCCGGTCACTGGGACTGCACTTCCAGCTCCAGCAAATTGAGCAATCTTATCATATATGCCTAAGCCTGTTAGAATCATCGTAATAAAAATAAGTGTTGCCGTTGTTGGATCACCAACTGTTTCCTCAGTGAAATCAAAGAAGTACATGTAAAAAAAACTAATGCATTGACCAATTAGACAAATCGTACCTCCAACAAGAAATGCTCGTATACAATTTTGTAAAAGCGGTCGTTTTTTTTCCCGATCAGTTGCGATTTGCTGATAGTTTTGCTTATTTGTTGTTAACATAACAATCACCTTCTATTCTTTTGGCTTTTTAATTAATTTTTTAATTTGCTCAAATTCTTTATTGAAGTCACTGTTAGCTAGGTTTTGATTGATCGCTTTATCTTTTAATCGATCGATTTCAAGGAATATTTTATAATCAGAGGATACTTTTGCTTTGATTTTTGAATTTGAATTCTCAATAAACGATTCAATCTCTTTGGCAATTTTCTGTTCATTAAATTGTGATAGCTGGTCAACCTTGACTGCCATGATTATTTCATCATCATAAGTGATACTTGTTAAATCAGTGACTTGGTCAAAATGATTATCAACAGCTTGATTGATCTCGTTTCCTTGTTCATTGGTGTGACTAATATACTGTATATTTGGCTGTTCGACTGTAGATGGGTCAAGTGCTTGCTTATTAGAACAACCAAACAGAAGAAAGGAAAGGGATAGAGCAACAAAATAATATTTTTTAGATTTCAACATGTTTTATCACCTCTTTTATCAGATAGCTTTTGAAAAAGCGCATTTTTTATTCAATAAAAATAAACAAAATACTTCCTGTTTAAGTGCATTTTTGGTTTTAAATCACAAAGTAAAGGACTTAGAAGAGAAAAAGTTCAATAAACTCATCTTTTGATTTATCAATAATTACAGAAAAGAGCCAAGAAATTCAACTTTGTAGTTATCACAATCTTTAACGCGAAAAAGAACGGTTGAAAAAGGTAACTATCGATTAGCAAGTGGAAAGGTTGTATATCATTCAGATTGTCCAATTCCAAATCAAACATGTATTTTTAACCGTTAAAATTTAATTAAATGTTTGATTTAAAAGGGATTATCTGTATGTAACATTTATCACAGATAACCGACCGTAAAATTCGAGGCAACAACGGGTTTCGATGGGGAGAGTAACCGCAGCAATATTGTCAGGTTAAGGCGCGACCGCTATGGAAAAACACTACGCTTTCCGTGGGCATGGAGGCGTACAGGACGTAGGTCATGCAAATGTTTTCGGTGAGGCGAGTAATCGCAGTCCCAGGCTTTGTCACAGGACGTGAGGAAGTTAGCCTGCCTTGAGCTAACTTTGCCAAGCAAAAAAACACTTGTCAAAGTGGATCTCAATCTCATCCTCGAAAATAAAAATCAATTTTCTTCGTGTGATGCATTGCTGATGAAGCCTTCCTTGTGCTATTCCCACAGGAGTCTCCGTATTTTTCCATAGCTAACTCGTTTGACTTCCATTTGTATTAAATTTGATACTCGATTCCATTTCATCATTTTCTTATCTGAAAGAAAGGACAACTAAACATAAGCCAAATTAAAATGGGATTCACCCATACAACAGATCCACTTAGGTGATTGGAACGGAAGGTGGTGACTCCAGCGGAAATAAGATGAGTTGAAGATCCACTTTTGTAGCGCATTAGGCTACAAAAGTTAGCTGAAACCATCTCCGCGGAAAGCATCCACCTGTAGTGGAAAACACCGATTCTTAATATTTGAATCTTAGCATGCGATTTATCATTTTGAAATGGATTTACTTAATCGATTTTATTAACCTGACAACATTGGTAACCGCAGTCCCACTCCCAATCAGTGGGACTAAGGGATACAGACTAAGATCACGACGTCCTGGGACTGCGATTACTCGTCCCACCGAAGAGACTTGTGCGTCGAAAAACTCCCCCCGAATGTTAGCTATAGCTAACATTCGGGGGGAGTTCAATTTTGCTATTCTCCAATCTCTAATTAATAATAGTGATCATTTCTTTTTTAGGTTGGTTATCTGTTGAATACCATTCTTCTAAAGCAGGATTGGTTGCTTTGTTTATATCGGGTAGCTGTATTTTAATCTCATCATCATTTAGCCAGTTTGCATTAAGGATCGGCCAGCGAAAGGTATATAAAGAAATTAAATGATTATTATCTTCTGTTAAAGTTACTTCAACCCAATCTTCAATATTATAAACAACTAACTTATTAATGTCCCATGGTTTATCAGGGAGGCTGCGTTCAAAGATAAATAATATATTAGAAAGATCAGGAGAAGGATCTATACTGACCATTTTTGCTTGATCAGCTAATAAGTGTGATTGCTCTGATTCAGTATCTAAGAGCAGATATGAACATGATTCTTTTTGACAAGCAAAACTTAAAAGAAAAAGTGAATCATATTCATCTTGCATGATTTGAATAAGTTGCATCTCTTGAATAGCTTTATTACTATCAGTATGCTGTTTTAAGTAATTTGATAAGACCGGGATTTGGTCGATGTTTAAAGTCACTTGTTGATTAGAAAGGGTAAATTCCAGAAATTGTTGAGGTTCTTGATCTTCATCATGTTCTTCTTCAACAAGTGTGATTGCTTCCTCATCTTTAGCATTTATATCTTCTTGAATAATAATGGGCTGTTGTTTAGAACAGGCGACTAATAAAGATAAAATAACAAAGATAAGGGAAAATAAACGTTTTTTCACCAAAGGGTCATCCTTTCAATCAGGTTTTATTATATTTCAAGTAGTGGAAGCTAGGACTTTTCACTAATTGAAGAACAAGTTAAGCCTTCTATTCAACTTGAAAATTTAAAATTTTTAATTGGTCATTTTCATAACCAATTGTAAATAAGTAAGTCATTACATTAGTTTCGTCTTGAGCTGTCGCATTATCATATTCAATTGTGACGATAAGATCAATAAACTCTTGAGTTATATTTTTTTCTTCTTCATTTAATAAAGAAATATTCTTTAAATGCAGGTACTCAGATCGAAAGCTTGGATAATCTATTTCACTTTGAAGCTCGCTTCCAAGCAAGGTGTAGGCATTAATATAATCATGAATCGCTAAACTATCGATAAAATAATGAACTAAGTATGTAGCTTCCTCTCGTAAAATATCAGGATCAGTGGTTACTGCTTTGACACTAGTAGGAAAAGTTAACTGCTCATTGGTGGTTGAGGTAGACCATTCTGTTACTTGATCAATAATAGCAGGTATCGGTATACTAAAACCAATATCACTTTCTTCAATACCAGCAGAATTTATGCCAATAACTTTTCCTGTTTGTCGATCAATCAACGGTCCACCACTATTGCCATGTGTGATGTTTGCTGAGATTTGATACACATTATCATAAGTATAACCATTGATATCAAAGGATCGATCAATCCCTGAAATAATCCCAATTGTGACGGTATTATGAAAACCTAATGGGCTCCCAACTGCAATGATTTCTGAACCTGGTAAAAGCCGCTCGGTTGTTTCTAATTCAATTGGTTTTTGGTTGATTAATTGTGGGACTCGAATAACGGCAATATCTTCTTCTTCACCAATTCCCACGATGGCGGCGGGATAAGTTTCTGCATTTGACATTGTCACTTCTATTGAAATAGCATCACTTATTACATGAGCATTTGTAACAATATCTCCACGTGAATTGTATAGAAATCCTGAACCTACACGATTAGTTTCATCTGTTTCAACATTTATTTGAACAATACTTTTTTGCGTTTCATGAATCGTATGTTGTAAATTATCGGACATTATTGAGGCATCATCATATAAAACTAATTGTTCTCCAATTTCAATTTCTTGTTCGTATAGGTTTTGATATAAAAAATAGTTAAATACGAGGCCGAAAATTAAAATTAAGAGGCTAGATAAGGCAATAATCAACTTTTGACTTTTTGTCATGGGTTAACCTCCAAATTTTTAATTGAGTAACCATGTAATCGATGTAATTTGAACATCGTCAGCTTCTTCAATTATCTGATCATCAAAATGTATATGATCAAATTGACCGATCTCACCAGGATATAAGGTTTCTGGATAAATAAATATTTCATTCGATTCTAACTCAGAATGATCCGCATCGAAAATAGTATAATGAATCAAGACAGCATGAATCGGGATTGTTGCTACACTAGTAATTTCACCAAAAACGACTAAATGGCCACGACTATCTATTTCAAATTCAATTGAGACCTCATCAAGGGCATCATTTTCGTTTACTTCTTGCTCTGCTTCATATTGGGAAAAGGCTTGTTCTAATCGCTCTTCTTGAGCCATCTCAAAAGCTATTTTTTCTTTTTCAATTGAACTTAATAAACTTGTAAGTTTTTCATCATTTGGTAAGTAGTACAAGCCATTTTCAACCATACTCTGTGCTAGCGTAAATTGATTTTGGTCTAAATAGGCGTAAGCTTGATCAGCTGAGTGTGTAATAAGTTGATCTCTTATCGATCGAACTAAATCATACGCTTCCGGATCTTGAATACTATCAGCTTCCCAAAGCAAAGCAGGTAAATCATCTATCGGTGGATTTGCTTCTAACTTACTTTTCACCATGGATAGTTGGATTTCTGTTTGTTTATTCATCAATTGTTCTTGAAATTGAATGGCTGATTCCCCAGAATAATGGGTTAATTCATTTTTTGCTTGTAAGATAAGTTGTAATTGATCTTGTTCAGTATCTATATCGGATAGACTATCCAATGTTTCAACAGAAAAATTCGTAAACTGATGCAAGAGTCTTGCTTCGCTAAAGGCGGGATAGGACTCTATAGCTTTTTTTACTTGTTCATTCGCTAGTTCATAATCAGAAAGGAGAAGAGCCTCTTCAGCATTAAAATAGTGAGCTTTGGCTGAATTTATTTGTAATCGAGAAGCAGTATATATAACTATTGATAAGCCAACCATGATTACGAGTAATGTTAAAGGAATTAGAAAATGTTTAAAGTGCCACTTTTTTGTAAACAATCTATCCGCTATATTATTAGGCAGATTCTCACCACAATTCACACAAAATATTTCATCTGGATAGACTTTTGAACCGCAATGTGGACAGTAACCCATTTAAAGCACCTCCTTTTAGTAGATGACTTGCCAATCTGAAAAAGGATAAATAATAAATTCAGCACGTCCAATAATATTGGACTTTGCAATAAACCCGAGAGCATTGCGACTGTCTTTACTTATACGACGATTATCACCTAGAACATAGTAGGAGTGATTAGGTATTTCAGTTTTGGGGATATCATGTGTCCAAAAACTATTTCTATCAGTGATAAATACTTGTTCGTAAGGAATCCCGTCAATATATAACTGTTGATCGGTTATTTCAATCGTCTCATTTGGTAAACCGATGATTCGTTTAATATACCTTTCTCCATTATAATCAATAGTGACAATGTCTCCGCGTTCTGGTTCATTTAACGAATAGGCGAGATGGTTGGTGATGATCCATTGCTCATTTTGAATTGTTGGCGCCATACTTTCCCCAATAATTTGAGCAAAAGAGAAGATAAATAATCGAATAAATAATATAATAAGGAAAATAATTAAAATTATTTTTCCAATTTTGGTTAAATGAGTAGATACTTTTACTTTCATGAATAAAATAACCTTTCTCTAATAACATTAGACGCTTTTTGTTACGATAAGTTTGTGTTCAAAAAAGGGTATAAAAGACTGTGGGAACTATGTTTACAATGTCTTGAGATCTAAAATATGTAAGATGCAAGTGATATTAACAGGAGTTTCGCCATTGCCCACGAGCTTCTCGCTTGTTGTGGAGATAAAAGTTTAGTTTTGCTGATATTATCCTTAATAAAATCTTATCTTGTTCCGATAGTACAAGAATAAGTACCTTTCTTAATTCTGAGCCCAATCCCACAATGTGTCGATCGTTAGTCGAAACCTGTCTGTTTTCGATGTATCATTTTCGTTGGATTTTTGAACAACTTCTATTAGTTTATCATATTTATTAGTAATTTAGCAGGGATAGAAATAGAAATTAAAGAAACCTTAAAAGGTTATTATATTTTGGTTGTTATGTTAAAATTAACTTATAGAAAGGACTGGAGGTAACTCGATTGGATGTATCAAATTTGTTAGCTAGAATTGAACATTTACGACGTAGTATGATCGAGGTTGCTATTGATAAAGGTTTATCAAGCAGCGAATCCATTGAAATCAGTAGAGAACTAGATGACCTATTAAATCAATATGAAAAGATAAAAGGTTTAAATGATTAAAGAGGTTCTTTGTCAAATAACGTTAGTGAAGAATTTAAGCCGACATATATTCAATTGTTTATCGCGGTCTAAAGTCGTTTTTAATCGGCTTTTAGATCGTGTTTCTTTTTGCTTCTATCTTTTTAGGTTAACTGGCAATGCCTTTTGTGAGCTGAGATCTTTGTTAAAAGTATATTGAATTTAAAAAATGGTTACGATGGAGAATGAAGGGAGGGAAGAAGATATGTTTCGAACCATTTATCAACAGTTACTTATTTTAGGTTTTTCAGAAAAAATAATTATGTTCACGATTCTTTTTATTAGTTTTTTCCTCCTATTTATTTTCATTCGTCCGGTTATTTCCTATTTAATTAAAAAGAAATGTTACACCTTACTTTCGTATGTGTTCACTTTCCTTATTATTTTTTTGATAATAAAGGGGTGGTTGGAGGACCTTGTCCCCCTAGACTTTAAGCTATACTTATATTTATTTAGCCTAGTGGCAGGGATTTTATCTATACAGTTATTATACAAAAAAATAGTACGGAAAACCATTTAAAATAGTTCCTTATTTTTCATGATTTAAGTCAAGTAGCATAAAATAAATTCATTTGCGTTTATTATTCTGATAGTAAGAATAATTCCACTTTCCTAACGAAGAAGGTGTGTAATAAGAAGTTTTTTGCTCTTTTTTTTGTCGCTTTCGAAAAGGTATATTTAAATACTGGCAAATAATTCTTCGCGCTTGTGTCAGTGACATGATCGTTTTAGGGTTTCGATAATTTTGATCTAGTTCACCGAGGTGTTTAACATTTTTGAAATCCTGTTTATTCGGAGGGATATGGAAATAGTAGTTGTCGACTTGAACAAGTACAGTAGAATGCTGCTTGCTAAGTTTCGGTCGCTTTGAAAAGTGAAGGCCTATTTTCCTTGCCTGCTCCTCGTTTAAAAGTTTTTCAATGGCTTGTTTTTTCATTGAATATAGTTCATTGGGATTTAGTGCTGTTTTAGCATGACGATTAATAATAAAAATAGCTTTGGCAATTTCACTGATCTCATGATTCACGAAAAGTTTACCTCCCCTAGAAGACCATCTGTAAATTGATAAATCCATTTTAGCATGAAAAGCCCATTAAAACTACTGTAACTGTGATTTTGCTTAAGTTTTGATAAAATGAGTGGGCATTTCATTTCTCTACAATCTTTTTTATGATAAACTAAATACGTGAGAATAAAACGTGAAAATCTTCCTCAATTGCTAGACAAGGGGAGTGGGAAATGGAGTTTATTAAAGAAGAACGTACGTTACTAGATTTAACAGCTGAAGATTTAATGATTTCATCTGAGAAAGTAGCACATGTTCAATTGAATAATCCATTGGAACATGCGCTGTTGATTTTAGTTAAATCCGGTTATTCAGCTGTACCTGTATTAGATTCAAAATATAGATTTAAGGGGATAATCGGAAAAAATACGATTTTAAATGAAATTTTAGGAATAGAACGTTTTGAAATTGAAAACCTGTCTACAACAACTGTTGAACATGCTATGCTTACCGACATACCTTGTTTAGAGAAATCAGCTGATTTCTCTGCTTGTTTAAAAGCATTAATAAATCATGCATTTGTTTGTATTGTTGATCAAGGACACTTTTTTGATGGAATTGTAACAAGAAGATCAGTGTTAAAGCAGTTGAATCAATATTTTCACGTTAATAAAGATGCTCTAAATCGTTATAAATCTGAATTTGCTATAAAAGAAAAATGAGTATAATAAGGATTGTATTGGGTTAAATAAGTCAGGGTAAAACACTTGGCAGATGGTGAATACTCAATGATGATCCTATCATCACGGAAGGCAGGAGAGATAGAGTTCTCCTGTTTTTTCATGACAAGAAATTATGGTAAGAAAAGATACTAGGACAAAAGTAAAAGAATGATATTAAACATGAACACATGTAATATAGAGGAGAAGAGTCGCAGATGAGATATGTTCCGCTTTCCGTGGGACCGAGATTCAGGATAAGTAAGACACTTATTCTTGCATTACAACTACTTCATAGCCTTTCTTAGTGCGGTTACTCGTTCCACCCTCATGTTTAATTAAAGTAACAGCGTTTGAGCTTTTCTTTTGCTTCATATTTGAGTAAAAGTTTATGATGAGACAAATAATTGTAATGGAGTTTAACTGACTTGTTGAGCCGATACTAGAGTCCGATAAATTTTATTATGATCAAGCTTTAAAATTTTAAAAAAGGGTAATGAAACTGGAGGGGAAAATTAAATAGTAAGAATTAGTTTCCGCCTTAAGACGGATTTTGCAAAAATAACAATAAATCTAAGCCAAAGGGCTAGTAATTTATTTCGGAACTCGATATATTAATAGTTATGAAAAAGAGATTTTGGGGAGGGGAGTAAAGATGGAGACGTTTAAAAAATTAAAGCAATTTTATTGGCCTTATAAAAAATATTTTATTTTTTCATTGTTTTTTGTCTTAATTGTGACTGCAATTACGGTTGTGTATCCTATTATTTTACAAATTACAATTGACGAGGTCATTTTAGAGGGAGATTATAGTTTAATTCCACTATTATCAATTGGATTTATCCTTATTATGATGATCAAAGGGCTTGCGAACTTTGGCCAACAGTACTTAGGTGATCGGTTTGGTATTCAATCTGTTTACCATTTGCGTGATACGTTATATAAGAAATTACAACGACTATCGTTTAGGTATTATGACAATGCGCGTACTGGTGATTTGATGTCACGATTAACAATGGATGTTGAAGGATTTAAATTTTTCCTCGCTGCTGGTTTAAAAGAGCTGATTCGTGTTATTTTTTTAATCGCGACAAGTTTAGCGGTGATGTTTTACTATTCAGTTCCACTTGCCTTACTTACTATGGCTGTTATGCCATTTCTAATCGTTGTTGTTAGGAAATTTGATCAACAAGTTCACCCTGCGTTTCGTCGCGTACGTAAATCATTAGGTAACTTAAATACGCGAATTCAGGAAAATGTGAGTGGGATGAATACAGTAAAGTCATTATCAAAAGAAGATTTTGAAATTGGACGTTTTACAACTGATAATGAACAATATCGAGAAGTTAATATAACAACATCTCATATCTGGGCTAAATTCTTTCCGTTTATGGAGTTAATCGGGAATATAGCGATGGTCTCATTGCTTATCTTTGGTGGCTGGCTCGTAATTAGTGGAGATTTGCACTTAGGTGAATTAGTGGCTTTCTTCAGCTTAGTTAATTACATTGTTGGTCCATTGATGAACTTAGGATTTATCGTCAACCAATTTTCACAAGCGAAAGCTTCTGGTGAACGTTTGTTGGATATTTTAGAAGCTGAAGAGGATATTGTTGATAATGATGATGCACTTGCAGTAGATCATATTGACGGGCATGTCAGATTTAATCATGTAACATTAAAGTATACTAAAGATGATGATCCGGCACTTAAAGAGGTTAGTTTTGAGGTGCCAACAGGTCATGTCGTTGGATTAATCGGAGCAACGGGTGCAGGAAAGTCAAGTATTACGCAATTGATGACGCGTTTTTATGAGCCGGCAGATGGTGAAGTGTATATTGACGGTAGATTGACGACAGATTATAATTTGAAATTTCTTCGTAGACAGATTGGTTTTGTTCTTCAAGAAGCCTTTTTATTTTCAACGACGATCAAAGAAAATATAGCCTTTGGTAATCCCGAAGCAACAATGGAGGACATTGTTGGGGCAGCTAAACGAGCACAAGCACATGACTTTATTATGGAGATGCCCAAGGGATATGACACGATGTTAGGTGATCGAGGAATGGGATTATCTGGTGGTCAAAGACAACGAATTTCGATTGCGCGTGCACTATTAATTGATCCAAGTATTCTTGTTCTTGATGATGCAACATCTGCGGTAGATATGGAAACAGAATTTAAGATTCAGTTGGCATTAAAAGAAGTCATGAAAGATAGAACGACATTTATTATCGCACATCGTATTTCATCATTAAAACATGCTGATGAGATTCTTGTTTTGGATGAAGGAGTTATTGTTGAAAGAGGAACACATGAGGAATTGTTGAAGAATGGTGGCCCTTATCAACGCATTTATGATATTCAATATCAAGACAAAGAAGCGATCACAGGAGCAATTTAAAGATTGAGAAAGGAGTGAGTTATTTGAGTCAACAAGAAGCTAGTCAGAAAAAAAATCCCTATGTTAATCGTTTTTACTATCCACAAGATGAAGCGATAGAGAAACCGTTTAACTGGAAGCAATTGTTGCGTATTCTAAACTATGTTAAACCTTATGCGAAAACATTATTACCAGCTGCTTTTGCTGCGGTATTTGTCAATATGCTTGTGCGATTAATTGTCCCAATTATTATTGGACAATATGTTATCGATCGTGCCATCGCCAATCAAGATGTTCGGCTGCTATTTTATTTAATTGTATTGGTTATCGGTCTTTATATAGCTAATTATATCGCCAACCATTTTCGGATTAAAATCGTTAATGTCTTGGGTCAAAGAACCATTTATGATTTAAGAAAGCAGCTTTTTACCCATGTTCAGTACTTATCCCACGATTTCTTTGACAGACGTTCAGCAGGCTCAATTCTTGTCCGTATTTTAAACGATGTAAACTCTTTACAAGAATTGTTCACAAATGGGATTATTAACTTATTAATGGATGTTTTTATGCTGATTGGAATTATTGTCATTCTAATATCATTAAGTCCACAGCTCGCTTTGGCAGTTCTGATTATTCTACCGATCATGTTCTATATTTCAACAAAATTACGTCGAAATATTAGGAGAGCTTGGCAAAATGTTCGGTTACAAAAGTCTAAATTAAATTCTCACCTAAATGAAAGTCTTCAAGGGATTCGCATTACCCAATCATTCTCACAAGAGGTTGAAAATGCTGAGTATTTTAATGGTGTAAATGAAGATAATTTCGAAGCTGAACGAGTAGCGATGCAAAAAAGTGCTTACTTTGGACCTTTCGTTGAAATGAGTAATGCGATTGGTACGGTTATACTCATTTCTTATGGCTCTTCATTAATTATTAGTGGAGCGATTGGGATCGGGACATTTGTATCTTTTGCTTTTTACTTAGGTATGTTTTGGGAACCCATCTCCCGTTTAGGGCAAATTTATAATCAATTACTCGTAGCTATGGCATCATCAGAGCGTATTTTTGAATTTCTTGATGAACGTCCTTCTGTTAAAGAGAAGAAAAATGCTAAAGTCCTTGATGATATGAAAGGTCAAATTATCTTTGATAAAGTAGAATTTTCATACGAGGAGGATAGAGTTGCTTTACATGAAATTTCTATCGAAATTGAGGCAGGGCAAACTGTTGCTTTAGTTGGTCATACAGGATCAGGGAAGTCAACGATAGCAAATTTAATCAGCCGATTTTATGATCCAACTAAAGGTGCTGTTCGTGTTGATGGTCATGATTTAAGAGATGTAACCTTGGACAGTCTGAGACATAATATCAGTGTTGTTTTACAAGATACTTTCATCTTTTCAGGTACAATTATGGAAAATATTCGCTTTGGTCGGCCAGAAGCCACTGATGATGAAGTGATTGCATCTGCTAAAGTTGTTGGTGCTCATGAGTTTATTATGCGATTGGCTAATGGATATGAAACAGAAGTAGAAGAAAGAGGGAGTATTCTTTCTGCTGGCGAAAGACAGTTGTTATCTTTTGCACGGGCCTTACTCGCCGATCCTAAAATATTAATTTTAGATGAAGCAACCGCAAGCATTGATACAGAAACTGAGATGAAAATCCAAGAGGCACTTCGTAAACTATTAAAAGGTCGAACGGCGATTATGATCGCACACCGGCTTTCAACTATTCGAGAGGCAGACAATATTATTGTTTTAGAGCATGGTCGTCTGTTAGAGCAAGGAAGTCACCAAGAATTAGTAGCTGAAAAGGGAGAATATTACGACCTTGTTAGATCACAGTTCGAAATGCTTGAAGAATTATAAGCTCAAAGTGGTTAAAATGGTTATTCATTTTAACCGCTTTTTTAGTGCCAGCTTAGCTATAAAAATTTGTCAAACAAGGTCGATTGACTAACTTCAGTAAGTCTAAGTTGTCAAAAGACTGGATTTAATTTAATATTGAAATAGAATAAATTGAATTTTCCGTTTGGTGGGAGGAAGCATATGAAAAGAGAGTATGCCGTTATTGGATTAGGACAATTTGGAGGAAGTGTCTGTCGTGAATTAAGTGAGGAAGGAATGGATGTGCTAGCGATTGATTTGTTAGAAAGCAAAGTTAGTGAATTCAGAAATATTGCCTCCCATGCAGTTATTGCAGATTCAACAGATGAAAAAGTATTAAAGGAATTAGGGATTCGAAATATTGATCATGTAATTGTTGCGATTGGTGAAGATATTCAAGCAAGTATTTTAACGACCTTGATTTTGAAAGAATTTGGGATTAAAAAAGTTACGGCAAAAGCACAGAATAATTATCATGAAAAGGTCCTCGTTAAAATTGGTGCTGATCAGGTGATTCATCCTGAGCGTGATATGGGGCGGAAAATTGCGCGTAGTATCATTTCTAATAATTTTCTTGATCATTTAGAGTTGTCCGATGATCATAGTATTATTGAAATTCAAGCAAGTAACAAGATGATTGGCCGAACATTAGTGGATTTAGATATTCGAGTCAATTACGGTTGTAACGTTGTAGCGATTAAATCAAATGCAACAAATGAAATGAATATCTCTCCATTAGCAACGGACGAAATTGAGTCGGGAGATATACTTATAATCATTGGAGCAGATAAGGATATTTCAAGGTTAGAAAAGAAATTAGTCATTGATGATTAAAAAACGACTTAAAATTACAAAAAAGAGGCTGGGACAAAACTCAGCTAAAATGAGAAAAGGGAATTCAGTAAATGCTGGATTCCCTTTTCTTATAGTTAAGATATAAATAGGTTCATCATGCTTTAATTAATTTAGAAGTTCTCCACTCTGGGTGGACGCTTTCCGCGGGATCGGCCTCAGCTAGCTAATAAAAACTTTACAAGTTTTTATTAGCGGATCTTCGGACACGATCATTCCCGCAGGAGTCGCCACCCGCCGTTTCGAACACTTGATGGGCGTTCTCTAAAAGTATCATAAATTGATTATTTTAATAAAAAATAGTAAACAAAAAGAGCTCCTTTTGGTAAAATTAAAGTATCGACACAATAATCTACGAAGGTGCTCTTATGTTTAAACATTATACCATAGATCAAGTGATTTTGCCTTTAGATTTAGAAATTAAATGACAAGAAAATGATATTGCCTTTGCAGTCAATGATTTAGTTGAAAGTATCCCAAATGAAGCCTTAGAAGTATTTGTGCGTAAAACAGCATGTCCAGCCTATCATCCACGTCTGATGATGAAAATCATTTTGTGTGCGTACACACAATCGGTCTTTTCCGGATAGCTATTCGAAAACAGATCATGATGCCACGTTTATGCGGATGAAAGATGACTACATGCAAAACGGCCAATTAAAAGCAGGGTATAATCTACAAATCGCAACAGAAGGCCAGTACGCTCTAACTTATGATCTCTTTCCAAATCCAACAGATACGCGAACGTTCATCCCGTTTCTTGATACGATTGAAAAAGACTACTTTTCATGACCAAAGTATATTGTAGCCGATGCTGGTTATGGAAGTGAACAAAATTATGATGATGTATAAAATCAACGAGAGCGCATCCCGCTTATAACATACAATCAATACCAGAAAGAAAAGAAAAGGAAATTTAAAGAAGATCCTTTTAATACTGCAAATTGGAACTATCATTCTGACACGCACTCTTTTGTTTGTCCAAATGACAAGCGATTAAATTATCTTTATGAATCAACCCGAACCGATCGATATGGTTTTAAACGGCAGTTTAAAGTGTATGAATGTGAAGATTGCACAGGATGTCCTTTCAGAGATTTGTGTACAAAAGCGAAAGCAGGGACCAACCGCAGACTATATCATAATGAAAAATGGGAAAGTCAAAAAGAATATGTGAAAGAAAAACTTTCAGATGAGAAAACAGGCAAGATCTATCGTAAACGTAAAATAGATGTTGAGCCATTCTTTGGATCCTTGAAAGCTAATTTGGGTTTCACTCGTTTATCTGTACGGGGAGAATCCAAGGCACATAATGAATTAGGATTTGCATTATTGGCAGTGAATTTAAGAAAATTCACTGCCAATAACCTTGAGAACCTTAGGTTCTCAAACAATCACATAAATAAAAAACAGTTCTGTTTACAAAAAATCCATAAACAGAACTGTTTTTTATTTCTTTGAGACTAGTTTTGTCCCAGCCTCTTTTAATTATACTTCCATAATAATAGGTAAGACCATTGGTCGACGCTTTGTTTTTTCAAATAAAAATGGCGCAATTGTATCTGTAATTTCATTCTTAATTTCTGACCATTGAGTTGTCTTACGTTCCATTACTTTATTAATGTGTTTAGACACTAGTTTCTGTGCTTCATTGATTAGATCTTCTGATTCGCGCATATAAACGAATCCTCGAGAAATAATGTCTGGACCGGAGGCGATTTTAAATTCTTTCATGTTAATACTGACGACAACAATGACAAGTCCCTCCTCGGAGAGGATCCGACGATCACGTAAAACAATGTTACCAATATCACCAATTCCACTACCATCTACATAAATCGTCCCGGCTGGAATTTTGCCAGCTACTTGTGCTTCATCTTTACTTAAGGCGAGTACATCACCATTATCCATAATAAAACTATGACTAGGATCAATATCACAAGCTTCTGCAAGTTTTGTGTGTTCTCTTAACATACGATATTCTCCATGGATCGGCATGAAGAATTTCGGACGTAATAAACGGAGCATTAATTTTTGCTCTTCTTGGCTACCATGACCAGAAGTGTGAATATTATTAAGAGGGCCGTGAATCACTTCTGCGCCAGCACGAGATAGCATGTCAATCATTCGACTCACGCTTACCGTGTTACCTGGTATAGGTGATGATGAAAAGACAACCGTATCATCAGGTATAATTTGAATTTGTCTGTGAGTTCCATTAGCTATTCTTGATAGAGCAGCCATTGGCTCTCCTTGAGAGCCCGTACAAAGAATCGTCACTTCATTAGCCGGTAAACGATTTATTTGGTGTGCATCAACAAATGTATCGTCAGGAGCAGTAATATAACCTAGCTCCCGGCCAATTGCAATGGCTCCTTCCATACTGCGACCAAAAACAGCTATTTTACGATTGTGTTTAACAGCACTTTCTACCATTTGCTGTAACCTATGAATATTGGAAGCAAAAGTGGCAAAAATTAATCGACCATTCACTCGACTATAAATTTCATCAATGTTTTCACCAACCACACGTTCAGACATTGTAAAACCAGGTACTTCACTATTCGTACTATCCGAAAGTAAACAGAGTACCCCTTCATTACCAATTTCGGACATTTTTGCTAAATTGGCTGGTTCTCCAACTGGAGTAAAGTCAAATTTAAAGTCGCCCGTATGAACGATATTTCCAGGAGGTGTTTTAATAACGACACCGTATGAATCAGGAATGCTATGTGTTGTTCTAAAAAACGTAACCGATGTTTTTCTAAATTTAATAACATCGTCTTCATGATAAGAGTGTAGTTTAGCAGTTCGCAATAAACCGTGCTCTTCCAACTTATTTTTAATTAAACCAAGCGCTAACTTACCAGCGTAAATAGGAACGTTTATTTCACGTAATAAATATGGGATCCCACCAATATGATCCTCATGACCATGGGTAATAAATAATCCTTTAATTTTATCTTGATTTTGGACAAGGTAAGTGTAATCGGGAATAACATAATCGATTCCCAAAAGTTCGTCTTCCGGGAACTTAATACCGGCATCAATTAAAATAATTTCATCTTGGAATTGAATGCCATAGGTATTCTTACCGATTTCACCTAACCCTCCAATAGCAAATACTGCGGTTTGATCATTTTTAACAAATTTCATTTTCTAGTTATTCTCCACAATAAAATCTTCGGATTGTTTTTCATAGGCAAGATGTTCATCATCTAATGGTTGGATATATTCAATATTAATTTGGCGGTCTTTTAGTGCTTGCCTAACTTGTCGTTCATTTTCAGCTTGGTAGTATAGTGTTTGTGTGTTTTCTCTAACGGGTACTTCATTTTCTTGTTCTTGATAAAGTATTTTAAAAATCATTCAATCTCTCCTTCAATTCTTTCTTTTTTTACATAGCAAATAGATTCCTTTGATGCACTAGCTGGAATAACGCTGGTTGGTATTAAGCATTCGTGACACGATCCTGTTTTAACAATTTTTTCAACTTTTTTCGAAGCTTTTCTTTTAGCCGTCTTAACATGGTTTAAACAGCCCCTTTCAAAAAGCTAATATCATCCGATCCGATCCTCTTATTTATAGTATAGTATGAATTGGCAAGTTTGGAAACAGAAACATTTAAAATTCCTTAAGCTCTACATGTTAAATTATATTTTTCACCTAATAGAACAAAGATATACATGGACTTAGTGTTTAAAACAGTTATTTATCTCCCTGAAGATCACATGGTTTGGCATTTTCAGGAATCAGGAAAGGATCCTGTTTATCAATATGGTCATAGAACATAATGCCATTAAGGTGATCAAGTTCATGCTGAAAAACAACAGCTGCATAGCCACGCAAGCGTAGTTTAACTTGTTGTCCGGCTAAATTTGTAGCGGATATTGTTACTCGAGCATAGCGCGAAACATATCCAGGCACTTCTCGATTAACAGATAAACAGCCTTCACCATTAGCAAGAAAAGTTTTTTCAACTGAATGACTAATAATTTTCGGATTGAAATACCCATCACTATAAGTATTTCCTTGTAAATCTTCAAAATGTACAGCGAACATTCGTTTAGAAATCCCTAATTGTGGTGCTGCAAGGCCGACACCTGCACGTAAGTTATATTTTTCAGCTATTTCTTCATCTTGACTATTTTTAAGAAACTGAAGCATGTTTTCTAGTGTTTCTTTATCCTCTTTATTGGGTGGGAGCATGACTTCATTAGCCACCTGCTCTAGGACAGGATGTCCTTCGAGAATAATGTCTTTCATTGTAATCAAATTTTATTCACTCCTTCATTGGTGCCTGTTATTCAACTAAGAATAATACCACGTCCATTTATTCCTGTAGATTAGTTTAACATATTAAATCAAAAAGAGCATAATTTAAAAACCAATATAAAATTTCTTTCTTTTTTAAGTTAATGCTTCAAGTTACTCTTTTAATTGTGTTATACTAATTTAAAATATGTCAAATTGCAACAAAGAGAAACAATGAATGGAGGCAAGAAAGTGCGTTTTAAATCGATTATTATATTATTATTAAGTGCTTTATTGTTAGGGGCATGTTCAGGTTCATCTACAGAAGAGACTATGTATGAACACATGGAGGAATCTGTGAAATTAGAGAATGAATTTGTGGAACAACAACAGCCTCTTAGCGAATTGGAGCAAGAAGAACAAGACTTATATCAGGAAATCAGTACATTAAGTATTGATGATTATGAGCAAATAAATGACTTAGCGGAACAAGCGATAGAATCCATAGAATTAAGAAGAGAACATATTGAAGCTGAGATAGAAAGTATTGAAATGTCAAAGGCTGAATTTGATGAAATTAAACCGTTAGTTGAAGAATTAGAAGACGAAACACTACAAACACTTGCAACTGAAATGACTGAATTGATGGAAGAAAGATATGAGGCCTTTTTAACTTTACACAGTGCCTACCAACAATCTTTGGATTATGATGTTGAGTTGTATCAATTATTATCAAGAGAAGATTTAGAAGAGCCTGAGTTTACGGAACAAATTGAAAAAGTAAATGACCAATATCAAGAAATAATTGATAAAAATCTGGATTTTAACGAGGCTACAGATGCATTTAATGAGAAAAAAAGAGAGTTTTATGAGCAATCTGATTTAAATATAACATATGAATAAAGTGATACTTTATCACAGATAACCGTCCGTAAAACTCGGGGCAACAATGGGTTTCGATGGGGCGAGTAACCACAGTCCCACGAAGTTGGTCACGCAGGCGTTACCCACACGATGTGGTGGTTTTAGCCTGTGGTCCTTCGAATAGGGAAAGAAAATGAATCTATAATAGGCGGGAGATCAGGTGAGCTAATGTCCTGATTCACTCAACTAACAAATGTTTTCGGTGGGGCGAGTAACCGCAAATATCTTCGGTGGGACGAGTAATCGCAGTCCCAGTCCCAGTCCCAATCAGTGGGAGAAGAGTGAAAACTCCCACTGATTGAAGTTTCGCTTTATTTAGCGGAATAAGTGTGTTCGATTAATAATATGGTCTGTTAAATCAGACCATATTTTTTTCGAATTGATTGAATGAAAGCGGTTATTTATTGATGTTTTGTGCTTATATTATAAAAGAGTGGAAGTACTAATACACAATTAGATCTATAATAGTACAGTTTGATAATAATAGTGAAACAGTTCACATTTTTTGTTTTTTCTAAACTAAAAGGTTGAATATTTTTTAAGTTGTTTAAGCAAAGTGATTGACCGTTGTTTCATAATAGGCTAAACTAAGATTAGAAAATAAATTGTACTAATCATTATTCGCTTTTTCATTATAACAGTTTAATCTTTTGCTCAAAAAAGATTAAAATAGGAGATGAAAGGGTATTGTAATGGTAGGTGCTATTTTACTTTTTTAAATCATAGCTGATTTAATAAAAAAAAGAAAAAAACAAGTAGGAAAGGGTAGGTGAGTCTTTTGAAACGTACTAAAGAAGTAATTGCAGAGCAATTTAAAACGTTTCAAATTCTGGATGAAGAAGGTAAGATCGTAAATGAAGAAGCGATGCCGGAACTTTCAGATGATGAATTAAAAGAATTAATGACAAGAATGGTGTATACGAGAATTTTAGATCAACGCTCAATTGCATTAAACCGTCAAGGGCGTTTAGGTTTTTATGCACCAACAGCTGGGCAAGAGGCTTCACAACTAGGTTCTCAATATGCTTTAGAAAAAGAGGATTTTGTTTTACCAGGATACCGTGATGTTCCACAATTAATTTGGCATGGTTTACCCCTTTATAAAGCTTTCTTATTTTCCAAAGGACATTATGTTGGAAATCAAATGCCAGATGGTGTCAATGCTTTAAGTCCTCAAATTATTATCGGTGCTCAGTATGTTCAAGCTGCTGGTGTAGCACTTGGTATTAAAAAACGTGGCGATAAAGCTGTAGCTATTGCTTATACTGGTGATGGCGGGACTTCTCAAGGTGATTTCTATGAAGGCATTAACTTTGCAGGTGCCTTTAACTCACCAGCAATCTTTGTCGTACAAAATAATCATTTTGCTATTTCTACCCCTGTTGAAAAACAAACAGCTGCTGAGACATTGGCACAAAAAGCAGTTGCGGCAGGTATTGAAGGTATCCAAGTTGATGGTATGGATGTTTTGGCTGTTTATGTTGCAACAAAAGAAGCGCGTGAACGTGCAGTAAACGGCGAAGGACCTTCATTAATTGAAACCTTAACCTATCGTTATGGTCCTCATACAATGGCTGGGGATGATCCAACTCGTTATCGTACAGAAGATCTAGATAGCGAATGGGAAAAGAAAGATCCACTTGTTCGTTTCCGTAAATTCCTAGAAGACAAAGGGATATGGTCAGAGGAAGAGGAAAACAAAGTGATTGAAAAAGCCAAAGAAGAAATTAAAGCTGCGATTAAAGAAGCAGATAATACACCAAAACAGAAAGTGACAGATTTAATTGGTAATATGTATGAGACACTTCCTGCTAATTTAGAAGAACAAATGGAAGAATATAAAGCAAAGGAGTCGAAGTAAATCATGGCTCAAATGACGATGATTCAAGCAATTACTGACGGGTTACGTACCGAATTAAAAAAAGATGAAAGTGTACTGGTTTTTGGTGAAGATATTGGAAAAAACGGCGGTGTTTTCCGAGCTACAGAAGGCTTGCAAGATGAGTTCGGTGAAGATAGAGTTTTTGATACACCATTAGCTGAGTCAGGTATTGGTGGTTTAGCCTTTGGACTAAGTACTCAAGGTTTCCGCCCAGTTCCAGAAATTCAATTCTTCGGCTTTGTTTATGAAGTTATGGATTCAATTAGTGGTCAAATGGCTCGTTTGCGCTATCGTTCAGGCAACACAATGAATGCTCCGGTCACAATTAGAGCACCATTTGGTGGGGGTGTAGCAACACCTGAATTACATGCTGATTCACTGGAGGGTTTGATGGCCCAACAACCTGGTTTAAAAGTGGTTATTCCTTCAAATCCATATGATGCAAAGGGTCTACTTATTTCCGCTATTCGTGATAATGATCCAGTTATTTTCTTAGAGCATATGAAATTATATCGTTCTTTCCGTGAGGAAGTTCCTGAAGAGGAATATACAGTTGAATTAGGTAAAGCTAAAGTTAAGCGTGAAGGTACTGATGTTACCCTGATTGCTTACGGTGCTATGGTTCAAGCTTCAATAAAGGCAGCAGAAGAACTAGAGAAAAATGGTGTCAATGCTGAGGTAATCGACTTGCGGACGATTGCTCCGTTAGATATCGAAACAATCGTAGAATCTGTTAAGAAAACAAACCGCGTGGTTGTCGTTCAAGAAGCGCAACGTCAAGCGGGTGTTGCTTCACAAGTTGTCGCTGAAATTCAAGAACGGGCTATTTTACATTTAGAAGCACCTGTTTTACGTGTAACAGCGCCAGATACTGTTTTTGCTTTTACAGCAGCAGAACAAGTTTGGTTACCCAATCACAATGATATTGTTGAAAAAGTAAACGAAGTTATTAACTACTAGGAAATAAAAAGACCAGGGAGGTAAGCGATAATGGCATTTGAATTTAAATTGCCTGATATTGGTGAAGGTATCCATGAAGGCGAAATCGTCAAGTGGTTTGTTAAAGCTGGCGATGAAATCCAAGAAGATGATGTGCTATGTGAGATTCAAAATGATAAAGCAGTTGTAGAAATCCCATCTCCTGTAGAAGGAACGGTTAAAGACGTTCACTTTTCTGAAGGTGATGTTGCGACTGTTGGTGAAACAATTATTACCATAGATGCTGAAGGATATGAAGATGAAGGTAGTGACTCTTCGGCTCAAGATGAACAAGAAGCAACCCAATCAGAACCCGAGCAAACGCAAAGCTCTGACAGCGGTAAAGGTGTCTTTGCCTTTAAATTACCTGACATCGGTGAAGGTATCCATGAAGGTGAAATCGTCAAATGGTTTGTTAAAGCTGATGATGAAATAAAAGAAGATGATGTCCTATGCGAAATTCAAAATGATAAGGCAGTTGTAGAGATCCCATCACCAGTTGAAGGAACGGTTAAAGAGGTTCATTTTTCTGAAGGTGATGTTGCGACTGTTGGTGAAACGATTATTTCTATCTATGCTGAAGGATATGAATCTGAGGAGGAAGAATCAGCCCCTGCTCAAGAAGAGAAAACGGCAGAAAAAACTACAGAGAAAGCAGAAAATGAATCTGTTGATGAAGATACGAATAAACGCGTGATTGCCATGCCTTCTGTCCGTAAATTTGCTCGTGATCATGATGTGAAGATTGCAAATGTTAAGGGTACTGGTAAAAATGGTCGTGTACTTAAAGAAGATGTCGAAGACTTTATCAATGGTAAACAAAAAGATTCTTCACAAGCAACGGCAAAAACAGAGCAAGCTGAAAAACCAGCTACTGAAACAAAAGCAGAAGCTAAAAAAGCAACAACTAAGACAGCAACAGGTGATCTTCCAGAAACTAGAGAGAAAATGTCAACCATTCGTAAATCAATTGCTAAAGCAATGGTTAACTCTAAGCATAAAGCACCTCATGTTGTATTACATGATGAAGTGGATGTGTCTGAACTTGTTGCACACCGTAAGAAATTCAAGCCAATTGCTGCAGAACAAGATATTAAGTTAACGTATCTTCCATATGTTGTTAAAGCATTAGTTTCTGCACTGAAAAAATACCCAATTATTAATGCGTCAGTTGATGATGAAACTGAAGAAATCATTTACAAGCATTATTATAATGTTGGTATTGCTGCTGACACGGAAAAAGGTTTACTTGTACCAGTTGTAAAGGATGCAGATAAAAAGTCTATCTTTGATATTTCTAAAGAAATCAGTGAATTAGCTCAAAAAGCTAATGATTTTAAACTTTCGCCAGATGAAATGTCAGGAGCATCAAGTACAATATCAAACATTGGATCAGCTGGCGGGCAATGGTTTACACCAATCATTAACTACCCTGAAGCAGCTATCCTTGGAATTGGTCGAATTGCTGAAAAACCTATTGTAAAAGATGGGGAAATTGTAGCAGCACCTGTATTGGCACTTTCATTAAGCTTTGATCACCGTATCGTTGATGGTGCAACGGCTCAATTTGCATTAAACCAAGTGAAACGTTTATTAAACGATCCACAATTAATTATGATGGAGGCGTAATCGAATATGGTAGTAGGAGATTTTCCAATTGAATTAGATACACTAGTAGTTGGCGCAGGACCTGGCGGCTATGTAGCCGCCATCCGTGCTGCTCAAACGGGTCAAAAAGTAACAATTGTAGATAAAGGTGCTTTAGGTGGAGTCTGCTTAAATGTGGGCTGTATTCCATCAAAAGCATTAATTGAAGCAGGTAATCACTATAATGATGCTAAGCATTCAGATGAAATGGGAATTACAGCTGAAAATGTAACCGTTGATTTTGCTAAAGTCCAAGAATGGAAAGCTGGTATTGTTAATAAACTAACATCAGGTGTAGAGGGTTTATTAAAAGGCAACAAAGTTGATATTATTAGTGGTGAAGTTTACTTTGTTGATAAAAATACGGTTCGTGTCATGGATGAAAAGAGTTCTCAAACTTATATTTTTAAGGATTGTATTGTTGCCACAGGTTCAACACCAATTGAAATTCCATCCTTTAAATATTCAGAACGAATTCTTGATTCAACAGGTGCCTTAGCACTTAAAGAAATTCCTAAAAAATTGATTGTTATTGGCGGAGGATATATTGGTACAGAGCTAGGTGCTGCCTATGCTGATTTCGGCACAGAAGTTACTATTTTAGAAGGATTGGATGAAATTCTAGGCGGATTTGAAAAAGATATGACTTCAATTGTTAAGCGTCATTTGAAAAAGAAAAATGCTAAGATTGTGACGAATGCAATGGCGAAAAGCTCTGAATTAACAGATAATGGTGTTAAAGTAACTTATGAAGCAAAAGGGAAAGAAGAAACTATCGAAGCTGACTATGTATTAGTTACCGTCGGACGTTATCCAAACACTTCTGAAATTGGCTTAGAGGAAATTGGAATAGAGATGGATGATCGAGGCTTAGTTAAAATTGATAAACAGTGTCGCACGAGTGTAGATAATATTTTCGCTATTGGTGATATTGTTGCTGGTCCACCACTTGCTCATAAAGCTTCTTATGAAGGTAAAATAGCAGCTGAGGCCATTGCTGGAGAGAAATCAGAAATAGATTATAATGGCATTCCAGCTGTTGTGTTTGCTGATCCTGAGCTTGCTTCAGTTGGTTATACTGAGAAAGAGGCTAAAGAAGCTGGTTATGACGTTAAAGCATCTAAATTCCCGTTTGGTGCAAATGGTCGTGCCCTTTCCTTGGGAAGTAAAGATGGATTTGTTCGTTTAGTCACTCGTAAAGAAGATGGGCTGCTATTAGGTGGTCAAGTTGCTGGTACAAACGCAAGTGATATTATTTCTGAAATTGGTTTAGCTATTGAAGCGGGTATGTCAGCCGAAGATTTAGCATTAACTATTCATGCTCACCCAACTCTAGGTGAAATTGTTATGGAAGCTTCAGAAGTTGCAGTAGGCCGGCCAATTCATATTATGTAATTTTTTGAAAAAACACCAGTTATTCTTTAGGAATCACTGGTGTTTTTTTATCATTAAATCATTTATACTAATTAGTAGAAAAAATAATAAGGGAGTGCGGCTGATGAAGTGGAGAAAGCTAATGATAATATTAAGCTTTTTCTTAATATTTATCTTATTAGGTTGTCAAGAACAAGCAGAAGAACCAAACCATGATGAAGAAACTGAAGTAAATGAAGACGATCAGGAAAGTGATTATGAAGATCCAGAACAGGACACGGATGATTCAACAGAAACTGATTTAGATGAAAATATTGATGAGCAGGAAGATGAAGAGACGGAGCCATTGTATCAGATAAATCAAACGAGTTGGCGTGTAGAGCCGATATCAGATGAGACCAATAGTAAAGTCGCTTTACTAACTATTGATGATGCAGTAGATGAAAATGCACTGGATATGGCTCATACCTTAAAAGAACTTGATGCACCAGCAATCTTTTTTGTTAATGGTCACTTTATTGAAACGGATGAAAAACAAGAAATGTTAAAAGAAATTCATGAGATGGGATTTGCCATTGGTAACCATACCTATACACATCCAAATCTTCAAGAAATATCCGAGGACGAGCAGAGAAAAGAAATTGTTGAATTAAATGATTTAATTGAAGAAATTATTGGAGAACGTCCGAAATTCTTTAGAGCACCACATGGGGCAAATACAGATTTTTCTTTTGAGATTGTAGAACAAGAAGAAATGGTTCCGATGAATTGGACATATGGTTATGATTGGGAAGCTGATTATATGGATTCTGAAGCTTTAGCAGATATTATGGTTAATACAGAATATTTAACTGATGGTGCTAACCTGTTAATGCATGATCGGGATTGGACAGCGGGGGCCTTGGAGGATATTGTTACAGGCCTTCGAGATAAAGACTATGAACTTGTTGATCCTCATTTAATTCAAACCATTTCTGAATAAGGTTAGGGAGGTAGAATACTTATGGATTACCACTATCCCATTGATTCAAGCTGGTCTACTGAAGAGACAATCATTGTTGTAGAATTTTTAGCATTAGTTGAAAAAGCCTATCAGGGCTCGGTTTCAAGAGCAGAGTTGTTAAATCAATATCGTGCCTTTAAAGAAATTATTCCAAGTAAAAGTGAGGAAAAGACGATTGGCAAAGAGTTTGAACAAGCATCTGGCTATTCATTGTACCATACTGTAAAAAAGGCTAGAAATGGAGTCAGTGAGCAAATAACAATGCCATAGTTAGTTATTATAGAAGCTGTTGCACAATGAATAAGTTGTGCAACAGTTTTTTCTTTCTCAATATTGGAAGTTTGATACACTCTATTCAATTTTTTAACCTGGAATTTTGCTTGAAATGTAGGTTAGAAAGGTTATACCAGACATTTTGGCTTGCGATTTGATGTGAAATGTTTGATAGAAGACCTCTATTCGACATTTTGGTTTAGAATTTCATATGCAATGTCTGATAGAAGGCCTTTATTCACCATTTTAGTTTGGGCTTTCACTTAAAAAGTCGGATAAAAGTGTTCTATCCGACTTTTCGACTTGCAATTTCAATCAAAACATTGGATAGAAGCTCTACCCAATTTTACTAAGCGGAAGTTAAGATGGTGAATTAGCTTCGATATTCACGTAATGGTTACTGTACCATAGATTTAATGACACAAAAAATAATACTTGACTAATCGTAGGAAAGAATTTGGAATAGAACAAAAAGAATTATTCTAAACATGAACAGCCGTGATACAAGGGAGAAAGGTCGCAGTTGAGATATGCTCTCCTCTTTCTCTAGCCACGAAATGCGATCTCGTGGCTTTTAATAACGATTTGACACTCTCTATTTGGTGAGTGAAAGTTAAGTTATAAAAGAGCGACTGATATCCAAGTTAATTGAATATCAGTCGCTTTTCTAACGGTTTATTTACTGTTGGTTTAGCCCACTTAAGTTCAAAAAGCTCAATGAGCCAAATAAGGTAAGCGATCATCAATGCCTTTTATTAATGGTGTCTGCTAGAACATGCTGATTTTGACCAACTTTTAATTAAGCAATCGCCTTTTTACCCAGCTGGTACAACGGAATTAGCTGATCGTAGCTCTCTTTTATTAAATCCATCAGTTCATGACCTGATAATTGTGTGGCATTTTCTTTAAAAATGTATTTCCCAATTAATAATTCAGCTTTCTTTACATCTCTAAAGCGTTGAATATTTTGAGAAGTTAGCTCATTGATAGGAATTGAATCTTTTTCCATATGATTAAAAGAAATAATAAAATCATCAGTTAACTGCTCGAAGATATCGATCTGATTCAAAAATTCTTGTGCAATTTTTTTCTTCTCTGGTAGTTCATAAATAAAAGCCAACCAAATAAATAGCCGATCATCAAATAAGCCAACCTGAAAGTGGGGGTGTTTTTTGTAACCACGCTTATTGTCTGCAATGGCCAACCACGTATCTTTGGGTGGGTTGACAGTTCGACGCGCATGCTTGGCTATGTGTAAATACATTTCATTACCTAATTTCCCCGCTAGATAGTCTGTTAATTCTATGCCGATCGTTTTAAATTTCGGTTGAATATGTTCTTGAATTGCTGTCATTCTATTTGATAATCCTTCAAGATGAAATGTATCAAAGTCTTGATTGGTGAATTTTGGCATTATCATTAAATCATCCCTTTCATCTCTATTTTTAAAAGTGTTTAGACGAGGAAATTCAAACTTGCTTTTCACAAGCTCTTAAATCAAAATCCTGAATGATGAATAGTTTGCCCATTAAATAGTTGTATATTGTTCTCAGTGGCTATAGATTCTCTTTATATTTTAACATATGAAATATAAAAATTTGCTTTAGACGCATTGAGATGAAGATTTTTATCACAGATAACTGTTCGTAAAACTCCCACTGATTGAAGTTTCGTTTTATCTGAGGGAGTTGGATTAGGAGCTAGCTTTTTGGAAAAAATCAGGAAATTATCTCTAGAATAATTATATCGTGGTAAAAAAAGAAGCCGAACCATTATTGAATATATGGATCGACTTCTTTTTTTTCTTCGTATAAATGAAACTTACCGGTAGCATGTCTTATCTTTGTGTTTTTGCCAATTCGTTCATCGCATGTAGGACATAAATATAAATGCTTGCGTCGATTACGGAGGCGTTTTGCTAACGGTGAGTTATAGTCAATGTGATTAACTTCATCACAAATTGGACATTTGACATCCATTACGCTCACCTCAAATGACTAATAGAAAAATTGGATCGTTAATAGTTTAACATATCTTTTTAACAATTGATAATTTAGTTAGAAATAGTTTGAATAGATTAAAAATAGGGGATAATTTTTATAACAATATATAAGAGGTGTTTTCATGAAGAAAAATATTTTTTTAGTGCTTATAGCAGTAGCTGCATCCTTTGTTAGCTTTATATTAGTGGGTAAAAATAGCTATAAAAAGATTCCCATGAAACCAAATAATGTAAAGCATCCCATTCAATTACGGAATAAAAATTACTTTCCCATTCAACAGGCAGGTGATCCTTTGAGTGATGATCTGGAAAATTCTAAAATGATAAGTGAGGGCTCACAATATGGTGTTGAATATTATAATCGGGTAAGGCAATAAATTGAATTAATGTTTTTTTTGTTATTTGCATTGGTTATTTGAGCTAATTAAATCTGGTCTAGTATTGGTTTGACTTGCATTTTTACTGATTAAGCATTAATATGAAGGAAGGAATGATTGGAGGAGGGGATTTAAAATTGATGCAAGAAGCCATAGTAACCCATGCTAATAAAGCCTATGCCCTTCTAAAGGCTGATGCTGATAAAATCTTGAAGCTTATTCAAGTGCAAATGGACAATTTAACAATGCCCCAATGCCCTTTATATGAAGAGGTTTTAGATACGCATATGTTTGGTTTATCTAGAGAGATAGACTTTGCGGTAAGATTAGAATTAATCGAAGAAGAAGAGGGCAAGGCATTACTAGATGATTTAGAGAAACAGCTTAATTTAATTCATGAGAAGTCTCAACAGTCTTAAATGCTGTTGTTCTTATTTTAAACATCAAATTTTTATATGAATAGATGAAAAGGAGCTATTACAAAATGTATGTGTACATCTTGTGATAGCTTCTTTTCGTGTGTTAACTGCCCAGTCAGTCATCTTTTAATATCCATTTAGGAGAATCTATAAGCTTAGCTGCTATTCAAAAAAGTTAAGTAAGATCCAAATGAGGTGCTTCAATTCGAGGTTTTAAGCAAAATCACAAGTCAAAATGTCGAATAGGGGGCACATTTATCCGATCCGATGTTTGACTCAAATATTCAATTCGCAAAGTTGGGTAGAAGGTTTCCAACCTAGCTCTAATCCCACAAAGAAAAAGAGCTGTTGCCCAACTTCATGGTGTAACAGCCTTCTTTGTACATACTTAATTTAATTGGCATGATTATATCTTAAAGTTAAAGTTAATAATTCCAACTTCTTTGGCGGAAGTGAAGATAATAACGGCAATCGGACCAATAATAAATCCGAAGAGACCAAATAATTTTAAACCTATGTACATTGAAATTAAGGTTGCTAAAGGAGAAAGGCCCATTTGGACACCCATGACTTTTGGCTCAACCGTACGTCGAATAGCTAATAAAATGATTGCTAAAACAGCTAATTGGATTCCCATAAACGTAGATCCTGTTAAAAACATATAGATCGACCATGGAGCAAGAATAATGATTGAACCGATAATGGGAACAAGGTCAATAATCCAAATAATGAGAGACATAATTATCGCATATTCAGGGAGAATGATAAATAATCCAATCAAGGATACTGCGAAAATGATTAAACTGACTAAAAGCTGCCCTTTTAAGAAGCCAAGACTCACATGCTTTAATCGAGCTGTCATAAACTGAATTTTTTCTGCACTAGCCTCGGTAAAGAGATTATAGAAATGACTTGTTAAAATTGGCAATTCAAGCATAAATAAAAATAGTGCGATTAAATAGACCAAGAAGCTAACGATATAATTTGGTATCGTTGCAACAATGGCAGCAACTTTACCAACTTGAAAGGTTTCTCTGAGTATACTAGTTAATGAATCTACACTACTCCTAATCCCGGCATTCACTTCATTAACAAACTCATTAGGCAAATCAATCATAAATCGCTCTAGAGCATCACCCCAATCAAGCAACAAGCGATTGATTTGAACAATATATTCAGGAATATTTTCTGCTAAAGAGACTAGCTGTTTAATGACACTTGTCACAGTAAAGTAGCCTAATAAGCCTAATAAGATGATGAAAGTTAAATAAATAAGGATAACACTTATTTTTCGTCCTAATTTAAACCGCTTTTCGATAAAACGAATGAGTGGATTTAACATCAACGCTGAAAAGAAGGCGATAACTAAAGGTATTGAAATGGGTAAGACAAAGAAAAAGAAGAAGAGTGAAATGATGATTAAAAAGATAAATGTCCAATGTTTTTTAGTTAATAAACGTGCCAATTACGATCCCTACTTTCAATTGAAAAGAAATAATTTTCCTTATTGAAATATACCATGTTTTAAAGTATTTTAATAGTTATTTTGCCTATAAACTTTAATAATGAAAAACATAAAATTAGACTATTTTGCTCATACTATTCATTGTAGACAAAAAAGTCTTAAAATAACGATAATGGAGGTTTTTTAATCTTGATGAAAGTAAAAGATATTATGTCAGATCATCTAGTTTGTAGTCGGGCAGACGACACGCTTGCTAAAGTTTCAGAGCTAATGGCTAATGAAGATGTAGGTGCAGTACCTATATGTGATGATCAACATCATTTATTAGGGATAGTTACAGATCGCGATTTAGTCATCAGAGGATATGCGCAAGGTAAGGACCCGGAGGAAAAGGTTGAGCAATGTATGACAGAAGATATGATTACTTGTGAAGAGGATATGACTGTTGACAAAGCAGGTGAACTGCTGAGTAAGCATCAAATTCGGCGTTTGCCGGTTGTGAGAGGTAAAGAAATAATTGGAATTGTTTCATTAGCAGATTTAGCTAATGAACAACATTCAGATCATATTGCTGCAGAGGCACTTGAGGATATTTCGGAACAAGATCATTTTCATTAATTATCTGATTAGTTTTAGACTTAAAGACTGACCAAAAGGTCGGTCTTTTATTGACAGATAGGATAAGAAAAATTAAGACACTTGGTAAAAGACGAGTGTTGTTATTTGGAGTGTGTTTTTCAAATTGAGATGGGTTACATTAATGGTAAATATGACATAGATTATAATAGAAAAACAATAGGAGGTGAGCGAACATTGACTGAATCAAAACTCCATCCAGATGTTAAGAAATTCAAAGTATTTGTAGAGAAGCACCCTAAAATTATTCAAGAAGCAAGATCTGGAAAACATGATCTTAACTATTATTTTAAACATTATCAAAAGTATGGAGAAACAGACTCATTTTGGGATCCATTTATTGAGGATGAAAAAGAGAAAAGTAAAAAATCAGAAAATGAAAACAAGAAAAGTTGGACTGAGCAACTAAAAGGATTGGTAAGTAAAATTGAATTTGATCAGATTGAACAACATTTAAAGCAAGCAGACTCGGCTATTGGTGAACTAAAAAAATTACTTAACCATTTTTCCGAAATACGTGGTAATCGAACACAATCGCCGCAATCATCACAATTACCCCAATCACCGCAACTACCTCAATCACCTCAACCACCAATGAGTAGAATGAATCGACGTTTATTTTAATGATCAAGCTTTTTTTTTATTAAATAACTGATATAATATGTTTAATGGAGGTGACCATCATGTTAGCTACAGTAGAAATTATTAATATATTAGATCTAACAGATGAATTATCAGAGATGATTATTAATTCAGAGCAAATGATGCATTATATAGATAAAAAAGAACAACTAAAACAAGATCAAGAGGCACAGGCATTACTTAAGACTTTTGAGCACAAAAAGGAAGAGTATGAAGAAGTACAGAGATTTGGCCGTTATCATCCGGACTATCGCAAAACAACAAAAGAAGTACGATTGATGAAGCGCGAGGTAGATATGCTTGAACCTGTTGCACAATTTAAACTAGCTGAACGTGAGTTTCAAACATTACTAGATGATATTAGTGAGAAGATAGCTTTTAGTGTCAGCAAACAGATTATGGTGCCGCGTGATGGTGCTCTATTTACTGAAGGTGGCTGTAGTCATGGTGGAAGTTGTGGCTGTAGCGCATAAAAAAGATTTGCTAGGCTAAGGGTTGGAGTGAGGAAAATTATGATGAGAACAAAACGACAGGGACTGATTATTTGGTTCCAGCATATGAAAAATATCAAACAAATAAAGCGTTATGGTCATTTAATTTCAGTATCACGGAAATTACGTTATGCTTTAATATATGTTGATCAAGATCAAGTTGAAGAGAAAGCATTGAAATTAGAGAAGTTACCCTTTGTATCTAAAGTCGATTTATCATATAAACCATTCATAAAACAAGAATTTGATAATGCAAAAGTTGATGAAGCTAAGGAATATGATTATAAAATGGGAATTTGATTTTAAAGAAAGTTTGAAAGATAGAGCAAAAGTGTAGTTGCTCAAAGCTAGACAACTTGGGGAGCTACTGATGAGGTCAAAGAAATACGCTGGTTTTAGAAAATTAATGTTGGTTTATCATAAGAAGATTGTTAAATAAATGAACTATGTTCCCAAATTTTTATCCTTTCATAAATAAAGAAAAAGCCTGCAGAATAGTACTCTGCAGGCCCTTTTTAGTTCAAGATTATGAACTAAAAAGGCAAAGGGAGAGGAGAAACCGGAAAAAGCGCCTATGGGGAAACGTAGGCTCCTTCCGTCTTCCTGAAGTGATGTTATGCTTAACGTCACTTCATTAGCTAAGTATGACCATATAATATAAATAATATTCAACTATAATGACTGTTTAAAATTTAATCGCATATGGTTTTTCAATTTTTTTTGTGATAATATTAGGTGCAATTGAAAGCCATAATTGGTGAGCTATATGATGAGGTGATAATTTTGCGAGTCATATCTGGTGAATATAAAGGACGCTCGATTGAAACAGTTTCAAATAAATTAACAAGACCAACTTCTGATAAAGTTAAAGAATCATTATTTAATATTATTGGTCCTTTTTTCAGCGGTGGTCATGCTTTAGACCTTTTTGCAGGAAGCGGAAGCTTAGGTATCGAGGCGTTGAGTAGAGGCATAAGTCAGGTAGTCTTTGTTGATCAACAAATGCAGGCGATTCAAATGATAAAAAAGAATTTAACTAATCTAAAATTAGTTGATCGAGCTGAAGTTTATCAAAATGATGCACTTAGAGCATTGAAGGCACTTGGGAAACGGGAATTAAAGTTTGATATTATATTTCTTGATCCTCCTTATAAAAAAGGGCTATATGGGCGATTGCTTGAGGAAATTAACAAGCAACCCATCACACATTTAGACACGACAATTATTTGTGAACATGATAGTAGTCTGACTTTACCAGAGACAATTGCTACATTTCAACAAGTACGTACTGAAAAATACGGTAGCACAACAATGATATCTTTTTACAAAAGGAAGGATGATGACAATGAGTAGATTAGCTATTTGTCCAGGTAGTTTCGATCCTATTACATATGGCCATCTGGATATTATCGAAAGAGCAGCAAAGGTTTTTGATCATGTGATTGTCGCTGTTTTTCACAATGAATCCAAGTCACCGCTTTTCTCGATTGATGAGCGAATGGAGTTAATTGCCGAGGCAACGAAACATCTTAATAATGTGTCTGTTGATAGTCATAGTGGTTTATTAATGGACTATGCCAGAAAAAAGAAAGCTAATGCTTTAGTAAGGGGACTAAGAGCGGTTAGTGACTTCGAGTATGAATTACAGATTACCTCGATGAACCGTAAACTTTATGAAGAGATTGAAACCTTTTATATTATGGCAAATAATAAGTATTCCTTTCTCAGCTCAAGTGTCGTAAAAGAAGTTGCTAAGTTTCATGCGAATGTGACGGATCTTGTTCCTGAAATTGTTGAACAAGCACTCAAAGAAAAATTTAAGCAATCCTAATTTGTTCTCATTGAAAAGGTAAGCGAGCATTGAAAAGTGCCCCAGCTTTCCTTTAGTTCATTTTAGAGTGATAAAATGGTGCTTACTGTAAAAGGGAAAACTCATTTTGATAAAATTTCTATTGACTGTTTACCTTGTTTGTCCCCATCCTAACTATATTGGCTGAGGAGTGACGTAATACTCTCAACAACAGAGAATAATTCAAACCCAATGCTTTACTGAAATAAAGATCTTCGATTAACACCAGCGTGTCCTGAAAAATTTCGACGAGATATGTAAACATACTATGGAAGTCATGCAACAAAGCTGTGATGAAGTTGAAATTGTGAAAAATAATAGGTAAATGCTATAAAATCCTTTTATCTGACTTTTGTTAGTGTAAGTATAAAAATTGAAGGATTCAAAAGACTCATGAACTAAGTTCCTATTCTCAATGAGAATTGTAGAAGCCAACCTATCTATGTGCAAGTAAGGATGTATAAAGCCTAATTTTTCTAATGTTTAATGAGACGATAACTATAGATAAAAAGACTAGTCCACAATGTTATTAAAGATATCATTATGCCGTATTGACTAATAAAGCTAATGATAGGATCCCAAAGCTGATTAAAAAATAAGCCTTGAACTGGAATAGCTTGCCCGATTGGTGCTTTGTTGCTTGTTAAGATGAATGGATAAGAGAAAATAACAATGCAAGCAGAAAATAGACCTTGAATTAATCGTCCAAAAAAGTAAGGAGAGAATTTAATATCTGTATCAGCTAAAATACTAGCTACTTGGGCATGAATGCTTAAACCATTAAAGGCAAGCAGAATACTAACTAGTATGGCTTTGATAACCAGTGCTTCATCAATGTAACTTGCAATTTGTTGTACGCCAATTGTTATCTCAAATAGACCAATAGAAAATGGAAGTGCGAGTGTAGGAGGAAGCTTAAATAATAGAAAAATGGATTCAAGTAATTGACTAATCCACACTAAGATACCTGTTTCAATTAAAACGCTTGATAAAACAGAAAAAATCATAATGAAGCCGCCAATCATAAGTAATGTCTGAACAGAGTGGATCACAGCATCGCCAAATAGCTTACCAAATGGTTTGCTTTGCTTTATACGGGTCTGGTGTAATGTCTCAAATGCTCTTCGCCATATCCCTTCACTAGATTTTGTTCGGGTAGATGGTTGCTCTCCCATTTTATAAAATCGCATTAAAAATCCTACTAATAAGTTACTGCCATAATGGGCAATCACTAATAAAAGGCCTAAACTAGGTGCTTTTAAGAAGCTCACTGAAACGACCGCAATAATAAATAATGGATTAGAAGCATTTGTAAATGCAATGAGTCGCTCTGCTTCAACTTTATTAAGATGTCCTTCTTGTCTCATCCTAGCGGTGAATTTGGCTCCTGCAGGATAGCCACTCGCCATCCCCATTGCCCAAACAAAACTCCCGACCCCAGGAACATTAAAAACAGGTTTCATGATGGGTTCAAACAGGACACCAATAAAATGAACAACCCCAAAACCAATCAAAAGTTCTCCAGTAATAAAAAAGGGCAATAAAGACGGAAAGACAGAGCCAGTCCAAATATCCAAGCCTCTTTTGCTAGCTGCTACTGTCTCAGCTGGCATGATCAGAAGACAAATTGCGAACATTAGAGCACCACCTGCTAACAAGAAAGATTTCAAGCGTGCCTTCAATTTGATCACTCCTCAATTAAGTAAGTCATTAACTTGCTATACATTGAATAAAAAAAAGAGTAGAATATCACTAATGCTAATCAACAAATCTTCTATTACTATACGCATGTTGATATTGACATTATGTATAAATTTTAATTGTTAAAATTTAAAATATGTGTTAATCAACTTTTGCAATATAAATGAGAAAGGAGCTTTTATCATTGCGTCAATATAAAAAAATTGGATTATATTTATTATTCATTGTATGTATTCTTGCTGTTTCATATTTACCATTACCTTATTATATATATAGTCCAGGAACAGCGGATCCATTAAATCCCGTCGTTCATGTGGAAGCAGCAGCAGAAAGTGAGGGTGACCTCCATCTTGTCACAGTTAGAGGGGGGCAAGCGACACCACTTTCTTTATTAATCGCTAATTTTTCAAAATATCAAGATATCCATCCTTTAGAAGAAGTATTTCCAGAGGGGTATGATCGAGATAGTTACATGCAGGCTCAATTGCAATTAATGGAAAGCTCACAGGAGGCTGCTATTGTAGTTGCCTATCAAGAAGCTCATGAACAAATTGATATTAAGTATGAGGGTGTTTATGTGGTCTCTGTTTTAGATGGTATGCCCGCAGAAACAGTGTTACAAACGGCGGATAAGATAATTGAGGTTGAAGGTACGAAAGTGATTGATGCGGATCATTTAATCGAAATTGTTGAGAATTACCAAGTGGGTGATAAGTTAACATTTGTTGTAGATCGTGCTGGGGAGTCATTTGAAACAGAGATTGAATTAGTTCCCTTCCCTAATCAACCTGATCAATTTGGTATTGGTATACAGTTAGTCACTAATCGAGAAGTCGAAATGGATAGATCGGTCGAGTTTGCTAGTGGAGATATTGGCGGACCAAGTGCCGGGCTTGTTTTAGCACTTGAAATTTATGATCAGCTTACAGAAGGGGATTTAACCAATGGATTAAGTGTTGCGGGGACAGGTGAGATTGATTATGATGGTAATGTTTATCGAATTGGCGGTGTAGATAAAAAAGTCATTGCTGCTGATCGTGAAGGTTGCGACATCTTTTTTGCTCCTTATGAACAGGGGAGAGAAAACTCTAACTACCAGATTGCCAAAGAGACGGCAGAGGTGATTGATACAGATATGGAAATTGTTCCAGTAGACAGTTTTCAAGAGGCACTTGATTATTTGCAATAAAAACATGCACATTGGCTAAATAGTTAGTCAGTGTGCATGTTAAATGGAGGGCTAAATTCCTGTTTTCTTAATAAGAGTTGGCTTTCCATCCTTAGAGGTAAGTAATAAATTAATGATACTTGTTCATCGATGACCAAGGTATCTGATAGTCCTTTTTTTAGTTGACTTATAATCTTAATTGTCTTGTTCTTTTTCAACTGATTCAAATAAGTTTGCCCTTTATTTGTCATTGCAAGTAACCGGAGTTCATTTATTTGATCGATTTGATCTAATTGCTCGGTGACTTGATCTTTGGTTAGCTGTAATAAAATATGAGTGAAAAGTCGTTGCAAACGTGTTTTAGTATAACGTTTGGTTTGTACTCGCTCGATAAAGGCAGTAAAGGATTTTGATTCGATGATTTTATCTTTTAATCGATATTCTAGACCTTCTGTCATGCCATTAATCATTCTTAACTGTTCAATTGAATCACTTATTATACGATATTTTAATAAAGGAAAGTATAATTCCCATTTATGAAATATACTTGATTGATTTAAATAGTTTTGTAATAGATGGTAGCTCGTCAATGGTATGGAAAGATCCTGGTAATCATACTCGGTTAGTGATTTTTCAAGTTGATATCGAATGCTTGTTGCGCTTGTGATTGGCTGTGATACCTGTTCTTGATGATAATCAGCTTGAATACGTTTGATTGTATCAAGATTTAGTTCAGGGTTTATTTTTTTCTGTGCTTTTAAATAGCTATATCCTAGAATATTATTTGGCTTATGTAAATCAATAGGTAAGTTTGGACAAATCGATTCAATAGCCGTTTTGTTTGCTTGAGGATAGTTATTTCCTTGCTTTAGTTGATCGATTAGTTCTGTTTGATATTGATGCTGATTGTTATTGAGTTGTTGCCAAATCGTATTAAAGGGTTTCATCTCACCTTGTTCACTGCCGAAGATAATATCGGTAACTTGTAGCTCATTTAGAATACGAATGGCTGCATGGGCAAAGATATCACTGTGCTGAATGGCATAAACAGTAGGGAGTTCAAAAACGAGGTCGACCTTTTGCTTGACCGCCATCTTTGCTCGGGTAAACTTATCGACAATAGCTGGTTCTCCGCGTTGTAAGAAGTTTCCGCTCATGACGGCAATTACAACCTCTGCATTTGACTTTAACCGAGCTTGTTCGATATGATGAAGGTGCCCATTATGGAGGGGATTATATTCAACAATTAAACCAACCGCTTTCATGTTAATCACTCCTGTTCTTTAATATTGTAACACAATGATACGAACTAGCTAAAATAAGTTAATTCTATCACTGTAAAGAAATTATATTGACAAATAGCAGGATACCTTTTAAAATAAACTTTGTGCTTTCGAGGTGATAGTAATGAAAATTCCGATTCAAAAGATTCTTCAGTCGGATGTTTTACCAATTGAAGCATCAGTGGATCTTTCCGAACTCGAGGCGTTAAATAACGATATTCGAGACATAGGTTCAGTTTCTGTCAAATGTGAAGCGTCGATCCGAGATGACTTTATCTATTGTCAGCTTAATATTTCTGGTGTTATGATCTTACCTTGTGCAAGATCACTTGTTGACGTGCGTTATCCATTTGAAATTAACACGGTTGAGGTGTTTTCAGAAGACCCTCATCTAAATGAGGATCAGGATATAGAAATCCATCCCATTGAGGGTGAAGTTCTTGACTTAGAACCGTTAATCAAGGAAAATGTTTTATTAGAAGTTCCATTTCGGGTTTATGCAAAAGAAGACGAGCTCGAACGGAATACTCTTTCAACCGGTGACGGTTGGACTTTAATTTCAGAAGATGAAAAGGCGGAAGAAATTGATCCCCGATTTGCGAAATTACAGTCACTATTAAATGATGAGAAAAATGAAAATCAATAAAGATAAATGTATTTTAATCACTTCCATTCTTTTATCTAGGGGATTTTCGTTTCGGAAGTGAAGGAGGTGTAAGTGATGGCAGTACCAAAAAGAAGAACATCTAAAAAGGTTAAAAATCAAAGACGTACTCATAAAAAATTAATTGTGCCAGGCATGGTTGAATGTTCAAATTGTGGAGAACTCACAAGACCTCACCATGTATGTAAAGCATGTGGTCATTATGATGGTAAAGAGGTTGTTGAATCCTAATTATTAACCCTGAAGACGACATGACAATTTCATGTTCTGCTAAAATACTAGTTCAAATTTGAACTAGTATTTTTTTACAGGTTAGAAGGATAAAATACCAGTTAATATTTTGCCAGGACGAATAATCGCAAGTAATACTTCAGCAAGTTATCCCGCTATTTTGAGTCGAGTAGTCGTGCTAAGGAAAGCTACGAAGCAGTTACACCGTAGAATAGGTGTATTTTTTTATTCTGAGGTATGATCCCAAGAATTTATTTGACAAAGGCGAAATGTAAAGCTCTAAAGATAAGCAAATCTAATGTTTTTCTTTAAAGGATGAACAAAAATAAGTTTTTCTAATAAGATCCTTATTCTATCAGTTAAAAGTTCTGCATATAGATAAAGCAAATAGGAATAAGGAGCGGGAGAAGATGAGAGCAAATAGACAAGATGCTTGGACAAAAGAAGAAGATCAATTACTTGCGAAGACGGTCATCGAATATATAAAAAAAGGACATACGCAACTAGAAAGCTTCAAACATGTAGCAGATCAATTAAATCGAACACCTGCTGCATGTGGTTTTAGATGGAATGCTACTATTAGAAAGCGTTATACGAGTGCGATTGAAGAGGCCAAACAATCACGAAAACTATACCAATATGATCAAATGTATGAGCAAAATGAAGATGTGCAGTCTAACCATGCAAAATCGACTCTGGATCAAGCGATTCATTGGTTGGAAAAGTTAAAAAATGAATCAGAAAATGATTCTGGACAAATTGATGATAAATTATCTCGCCAAATGATTGAGGAAAATAAGCGGCTTCAGCAAGAACTTGTTGTCTATCAAACATTAATAAATAATATAAAAAAATTAATTGAAGAGATCGATTGAAAATAAGGTTTTCAAGCAACGGGCTTAGGTGTAACAAGCCCGTTATATTATTTGTGATTAACTCATCTAGTTATTTTGGGTTCAGACGTTATTCCGGATTTTCTAAATGAGGAAGCTTACTGCTATAGAACTGAGAGCTGTCGGTAAGTAAGTGAGTTTCCAGATGACACCCCTTGCTAATTTTTGACGAAATCGTTAACATGGTATATGATTTTTACGATTATAACAATAAAGAATCAAATTGAGAATGTGGGAGATAGAATGTCACAAATTATAGCTTATTTAATAGCCTTTTCAATAACATGTCCAATAATCGTTACCCTCATTGTTTATTACATATTAAAATATATATTTGCAAATAGAAAAAAAGCCATCCATAAAAGCATGGAATATACAGCTATATTATATTTAATCTCAACTATTCTCATTGTTCATGAGTCATTTGACATGAATTGGTTAGGGAATTTGGCTATCTTTTTATTAGTTGTCTTTTTATTATTTATTATTATTCAATGGAAGCTGACGAACGACATTAGAATTAAACGAATTTGGCAATTATATTTACGATTTATATTTTTAACTTTTTTCATAGCAAATATAGTGTTAGCTTTGTTATCGATTTATCTTCATCTTGTTACTTAAACCAATTGAATTAAAGAAAAGCAAAAAACCAGTAGAAGTGCTGGATAGGCTGTTGAGAAACTCTCGACAGTCATTTTTATTGGCAAAAACACGAACACATGTACTATTTTACATATTTACAAAAGATTATCCAAAAAAGTGTGGTGGGAAGTGGGGGGATGTGGTAAACTATAAAAAAAGGTGGGCGATTATTATGTTTATGGGAGAATACAAACATAATACGGACGAGAAAGGTCGGATGATCATGCCGGCTAAATTTCGTGATGAGCTAGGCGAATCCTTTGTCGTTACCCGTGGTTTGGATCAGTGTTTATTTGTATATCCACGTACGGAATGGCGCATCCTTGAAGAGAAGATTAAAAAGCTCCCATTAACGAAAAAAGACGCTCGCGCCTTTACCCGTTTCTTTTTCTCGGGTGCAACAGAATGTGAGATTGATAAACAAGGGCGGATTAATTTACCAGCTCCGCTTAGAAAATATGCTCAGATTGAGAAAGCATGTGCTGTCATTGGGGTCTCTAATCGTGTTGAGATCTGGTCTGAAGAAATTTGGGCTGATTACATGGATGAGTCGGAATCAACATTTACAGAAATAACTGAAAATATGATGGAAATTGATTTTTAAATTAAAAAGAAGGTGATTACTTGTTTGAGCACAACAGCGTCTTACGAGATGAATCAATCATTGGCTTAAATATTCAACCCAAAGGCACCTATGTTGATGGAACCTTAGGTGCCGGCGGTCATTCTGAACAAATTGTAAAAAGATTAACGAGTGGTCAACTTATTGCATTTGATCAAGATGAGTATGCAATAGCAGCAGCTAAAGAAAGACTATTGCCTTATCAAGACAAAATATTATTTGTCCATTCTAATTTTAGATATATTAACCAAATTTTAACTGAAAAAGGAATCAGTCATGTTGATGGCTTTCTTTTTGATCTAGGTGTTTCTTCCCCGCAATTGGATTATGGAGATCGGGGCTTTAGTTATCAACATGATGCTTCACTTGATATGAGAATGGATCAATCACAGCAAATCTCAGCTTATCAAGTGGTTAACGAATGGAGTTACCAAGAACTTGTTCATATCTTTTTCAAATATGGTGAAGAAAAATATGCAAAACAAATCGCACGGAAAATAGAAATAAAAAGGGATGTTCAACCAATTGAAACAACCTATGAGTTGGTAGACCTTATTAAAGAGGCTATCCCAGCTGCCGCGAGGCGAAAAGGAGGACATCCTGCCAAACGAATTTTTCAGGCGATTCGAATTGCAGTAAATGATGAACTTAATGCCTTTTATGATGTCTTACATCAAGCGGCTGAAAAAGTGGCTATTGGCGGGAGGATTGCTGTCATTACTTTTCATTCATTAGAAGATCGGCTTTGTAAACAGGCTTTTAAAAAATGGAGTACTGTTCCACCACTGCCTAAAAATTTTCCCGTTATTCCAGAAACGAGTCAACCTCCGTTTAAATTAATAACGAAAAAGCCAATTATTCCAACTGATGATGAGCTTGAACAAAATAGACGAGCTCGATCAGCCAAATTACGTATTGTAGAAAAAGTTAAATTATGGGATGAACAATTTTTCTATCAAGAAGGGCGGCATAAAACATGAGCTTAAATGAAGCAAGAAACTATCAATCAACAATGCCACAAAGATCAAGACATGCTGAGCAGGAGCAACAGCAGCCGAAGAAACTGGTTAAAGTTAAATCTACAGGAATTACTCCAGGTGAAAAAATCTTAGGTGGTATCTTCGGAGTGGCTGTATCAATAGCTTTAGTATTTATGATCTCATATAATGCCAATATTGATTCATTGAATCGTGATTTACAAAGATTGGAGCGAGAAGTATCTGAGCAACAAATGATTAATGAAAATCTAAACCACCAAGTTATGGACTATAGCAATCCAGAACGTATTTTAAAGATTGCTAAAGAAAATGGTTTAGACATTCAAAATACACAAGTCAAACAAGCATCACAAATTGCTGAGTAATCGTGAGGTGTGTCGAAGTTGAAAAATAGCAAGAAAAGCAACTGGAAATTGAACCTATGTTTCGGGATTTTCGCCATTTTCTTCTTCGTATTGTCAGGTCGACTCATTTTTATTCAAGTATCAGGAGAAATACAAGGTGTTGATTTACAAGAATGGGCTGATCGGCAAAGAACGAATTACAGTGAGCTTTCAGCAAGGCGTGGTTATATATTTGATCGAACAGGTATGAAACTTGCCCAAGATTTTACTATTTATCGACTTTATGCCATTGTAGATGAAGACTATTCACCAAATCCTGAAACACGTTTAAATCATGTTGCAGATTTAGAATCAACAGCTGAAAAGTTAGCACCTATTATAGACATGGAATCATCCGAGGTTTATTCAATCCTTAATGCTGGAGTGGAAAACGGACAATTTCAGGTTGAATTTGGTGGTAATGGAAGTCAGCTCACAAGAGAACAAAAAAATGAAATAGAAGCATTAGAATTGCCAGGTCTTCATTTTACTGAGGAAGCCAAAAGATACTATCCTAATGGACTCTTTGCATCGCAAGTAATTGGATTAGCTCAGAGTAACGATGATCATATGATTACTGGAATCACTGGGATTGAGGCACAACTTGATGATTTATTAAGTGGTGAAAAAGGATCAATTTCTTTTCAACGTGATAAATTCAATACCAAATTAATGAATTCAGATGAAGTCATTGTGGAAGCAAAAGATGGCTTTGATGTCACGTTAACCCTTGATCAAAAAATCCAAACAATTTTAGAAGATGCTATGTCGCAGGTCGAAGAAGAGTATCAACCAGAACGTATGACTGCGACGGTAGTTGACCCTAAAACAGGTGAGATATTGGCGATGAGTAATCGTCCCAGTTATAATCCAAATGAGTTAGATGATGTTGAGAATTGGTATAACGATATTGTTTCAACCCCGATCGAGCCAGGTTCAACTGTCAAACCATTTACTATCGCTGCCGCGATTGAAGAAGGCGTTTATAATCCCAAAGAAACCTATAAATCCGGTTCGTATGCCATCGATCAAATTGATCGACCCATAACAGATTATAGTCAAAATTGGGGAGAAATTAGCTATGAGGAAGGTTTTCAACGTTCATCTAATGTGGCGATGTCAAAAATCGTCTGGGAAAAGTTAGGGACAGACCTTTATTTAGATTATTTAAAAGCTTTTCATTTTGATCAACCTACAGGTATCGATTTACCTAGAGAACAGGCAGGAACTTTATTGTATCGCTATCCAGTTGAACAATTGACGACTTCTTTTGGACAGGGTTCTACAGTGACTCCAATCCAAATGGTTAAGGCATCAACTGCTTTAGCGAATGATGGTAAGATGATGAAGCCCTATGTAATAAAAAACATTATCGATTCAAATTCTGGTGAGGTCATTGAAGCAAATGAGCCGGAAGTTGTCGGTGAGCCCATCTCAAAAGAAACTGCCGATCAAGTTCTTGAAGCAATGGAATCTGTTGTGACTTCAGATGTAGGTACAGCAACAAGTATATATAATTTAGATTCTTATACAGTAGCTGGGAAAACAGGAACAGCACAAATTTCTGGGGGCGAATCCGGCTATCTAGAAGGACATGAAAATTATATTTTTTCATTTTTAGGAATGGCACCTAGTGATGATCCTAGGTTAATGATGTATATAACAGTTAAACAACCGAAATTATCTGAGGATGAATCAGGTTCAGCGCCCGTTTCCTTTATTTTTAAGCATGTGATGGAGAATGGGTTACATTATTTAAATATTCAACCAGATAAAGAGCGTAACGAAACAGTTCATCAAATGGAATTGCCAGATTGGAGAAATACGTCAAAAGAGACGCTGCTCTCAGAATTGACTGATAACGGAATTGAGCCTATTGTTATTGGGGATGGTGATCAAATAGTTGATGCTAATATGGAACCGGGTACGACCGTGTTATCAACACAAAAGGTGATTTTAATGACAGATCAACCCAAAATGCCTGATTTATCAGGTTGGTCACTAAGAAATGTGACCGAATTTGCCCGCTTAGCTCGAATAGATCTTGAAGTGATTGGTTCAGGCTATGTTGCTGAGCAGAGTATTGAGCCAGATGAAGTGATTGAAGAAGGACGTTACTTATTAACCGAGTTCTCAGCAGATTAATAGATCGATTTGTTTGAAAACATAAAACAGTGTACTATTCAAAATAGCTTGTCATATACTTAGATACAATTAATCATTATTTGAAAAGTGAGGCGTTAAATAATGAAACATGTATCCCATATGACCATTAGAAAAAGAATAGTCACTGTTTTTTTGTTAGCATTATCGGTGTTGATCGTTGTCTTGATTCGTTTAATGTATGTTCAATTTGTTAAAGGACCTTCGTTAACTGAACAAGCTGAGACATCTTGGACAAGGGATATTAAGTATGAAGCGGAACGGGGCAAAATATTAGATCGACATAATCAAATTTTAGTCGATAATATTTCTGCTCCAACCGTTATGCTTGTTCCCAGACAAGTTGAAAATAAAGCAGAAGTTTCTTTAGCCTTAGCGAAGATATTGGATGTGGAACAAGAGATAATTTTAGAGTACTTAGAGCAAGATACGAATATTGTCCGCTTTATCGAAGGAAGGAAATTATCAGATCAACAGGCACTTGCCATTCAAGAGTTAGATATAACAGGTGTTTATTTAGCTGAGGATTCAAAACGTTATTATCCCCATGATACGATGTTAGCTCATGTGCTTGGCTTTAGCGGAATTGATAACCAAGGTTTAGTTGGATTAGAGCTGTTTCATAATGAGAAATTAAGTGGGACTGCTGGTCGCCTCTCTTTTTTCTCCGATGCAAAGGGAAGGCGACTGCCAGACTTATCAGATACTTATCAAGAGCCGATTGATGGCAATGATTTAAAGTTAACGACTGATCTAGAAGTACAGACGATAGTTGAGCGGGAGCTTGATATTGCAGAAGCAACTTATCAGCCGGATGGAGCATGGGCGATAGCGGTAGATCCAAACAATGGTTCAATTCTGGCTATGTCTTCTCGACCGGCATTTGACCCTGCCGCTTACCAAGAGGTTGATCCTGAAGTTTATAATCGTAATTATCCGATTTGGAGCACATATGAGCCAGGCTCAACTTTTAAAATAATTACCCTGGCTGCGGCGCTTGAAGAAGAAGTTGTTGATTTGGAAAAAGATCACTACTATGATACGGGTCATATTGAGGTTGGTGGAGCAAAACTTCGTTGCTGGAAGCATGGCGGACATGGAAAGCAAACTTATTTAGAGGTGGTACAAAATTCATGTAACCCCGGCTTCGTTTCTTTAGGACAACGTTTAGGTACAGATCGATTATTTGATTATATTGAAGCATTTGGCTTTGGCAAGAAAACGAATGTTGATTTGGCAGGAGAAGCCAGTGGCATCCTATTTGACCGTGAACAAGTAGGTCCCGTTGAATTAGGAACAACATCGTTTGGTCAAGGCGTTTCGGTGACACCGATTCAGCAAGTTATGGCTGTTTCAGCAGCTGTTAATGGTGGTAAACTGTACCGCCCTTATATTGTTGATAGTTGGCTTGATCCCATAACGGAACAAGTTATTGAACAAAATGAACCAGAGCTGGTGGAGCAAGTGATCTCAGAGGAAACATCAAAGCTTGTACGCTCAGCATTAGAAAGTGTCGTTGCCCAAGGAACAGGGCGAAATGCTTATGTGGAAGGCTACCGTGTCGGCGGTAAAACAGGAACCGCTCAAAAGGTAGGAAAGGATGGTAGATATTTAGCCAATAATCATATTGTTTCATTTATTGGCGTGGCACCATCTGATGATCCCGAAATCGTCGTTTACGTAGCCATCGATAACCCGAAAGATGTCCGGCAATTTGGTGGTGTAGTTGCTGCACCAATTGTGGGGAATATTATTGAAGATAGTTTACAAGCCATGGGAGTGGAGCGGCGTCAAGATGGTTTGGATAAGGAACATCGTTGGCCAGAACAGCCATTAGTTGAAGTTCCGGATCTAATTGGCTTATCTGAACAGGATTTACTAGACTATATGACACAGTTATCGATCGAGTCAGTCGGTACAGGAAGTAAAATTATTGAGCAGGCGCCAGAACCTGGGACAAAGATACCAATGGGAGAGACAATTCGACTGTTATTTGGTGAGTAAAATAATTATGAATAATCGTGCCAGTTGAACATTTATTTGTTATAATGTTTACTGTGTGTTCAATCACAACCTTCGTGTTCGACACTCAACCGAGTGTCGAACTTTTGTTAATTAACATTTTATATCTTAAGTTATTGGAAGATTGATGTGTTTTGAAAAGCATAGCTGTTATTTACTAACTATTCATGCCTGTGGAAGTTATCAGAAGCTGTAGCAATTAGAATAAGAAAGATACTTATTCTGGAACGATCTGAAAGGATAAAATTCTATTGATGATCGTATAAATAAAATGAGGGGCTTCCTTCCACAAGCTGAGGTGACTCCGGCATTCGACACAAATCTTTTTGTGGGGTGGGTAATGACAGAACCCAGGATGTGTCAGAAGATAATCGAAGGCCCATTGTTCTCAATAGTTATTATTAGTGGACTCTTCGAACAAACTTTTAAAACACGAGTCTGTGGAAAGCAGAGCAAATCTTAATGGCAAATGTAAAAACAAAAGCATTTGACGAAGAAAAAAATAATATGATAAATAGAGGGATATAAATGAAAACTTTAAATGATATGGCTAAATATTTACTGTTAACGAATAAACCCGTTTTTAAACAAAATCCAGAAATCAAAAAATTACAAGTCGATTCCAGAAAAGTTGAACCGGGTGATTTGTTTATTTGCATAAGTGGCTATACTAATGATGGGCATGCTTTTGTTGATCAGGCAATTCAAAATGGTGCAGTAGCAATACTAGCTGAGAAAAACATTGATCGTGATGATCTACCGGTTCTTTATGTGAAAGATACAGATCAGGCATTAAGTTTTTTAGCTAATTACTTTTATGATTTCCCTTCAAATGATCTACACTTAATTGGTGTGACAGGTACAAATGGAAAAACATCGATTACTTATTTATTAGAGGAAATATTCAAATTTAATCAAGAAAAAACAGCAGTGCTGGGTACGATTCAAATGAAAATAGCTGATCAAGTTTATCCAACCACTAATACAACACCAGAACCCTCGTTCTTACAAAGAAGCTTTAAACAAATGGTTGATCAAAAAATTGACCATTGTATGATGGAGGTGTCTTCACATGCACTTGAATTAGGACGAGTGAATGGTTGTGATTTTGATATTGCGATCTATACGAATTTAAGCCAAGATCATTTAGATTTTCATCAAACAATGGATGATTATTTAAAAGCAAAAATGCGTTTGTTTAATCAACTTGGAAATAAATATGACTTGAAGCAACCTAAATATGCGATTATCAATCGAGACGATAATTATTTCTCTGATTTTGAACGAGCGACAAGTCAACGTGTGGTCACATATGGGATTGATCATGAAGCAGACTTTATGGCAAAAAACATTAAACTAACAGCTAATGGAACGAGTTTCACGGTACATACGATGGATGGTCAGATTGAAATGTGTACACCACTCATCGGAAGGTTTAATGTTTATAATATGCTTGCGTCTATTGCTGCCGCGTACTTATCTGGTGTTTCATTAACTAACATAAAAGGAGCACTTGAACAGTCAGATGGCGTACGCGGTCGTTTTGAAGCAGTGAGGGGCGATCATCCATTTGGTGTGATTATTGACTTTGCCCACACTCCTGATTCCTTAGAAAATGTTTTAACAACGATTCGCTCCTTTTCTCAAGGACGACTCTATCTTGTTGTTGGCTGTGGAGGTGATCGGGATCGGGGTAAGCGGCCACTTATGGCAGCGGTAGGTGAAAAATATGCGGATTATACGATTTTAACATCAGATAATCCTCGTACTGAAGATCCACTAGCGATTATCTCTGACATGGAAGAAGGCATGAAAACATCTCGATATTTAGTTGAAGCTGATCGAGCAAAAGCTATAAATCAAGCGATCCACTTAGCCAAAGAAAATGATGTTGTGCTAATTGCAGGAAAAGGTCATGAAACGACACAAACGATCGGTAACCAAACATATCCGTTTGACGACTATCAAGTGGCAGAGCAGGCGATCGCCAATAAATAATCATTTAGATCAGTGAAGGGAAGTTATGCTACATGTTATCTTCAACGGTAATTAAACACGTTTTTCAAACGATAGATGGTGAATGGTCAGATACAATACAGTTAACTGGAGTAGGTACAGACACACGTGAGGATTTATCAAATAAGTTATTCGTGCCTTTAATAGGTGAATCTTTTGATGGGCATGATTTCCTTGAACAGGCAATTAAGCAAGGAGCTCAAGTAGCTTTATGGCAAAGGAATTATCCGCGTCCAAATTCTGTTGAGTCATCCTTTCCGCTTATTCGGGTTGATGATACTTTAATCGGCTTACAGCAGCTTGCTCATGTATATCGAGAGACTATTAATCCGAAAGTCATTGCGGTTACGGGGTCAAATGGAAAAACAACAACGAAAGATCTTATTTATGCTGTTTGCCGAAAATGGTATCATACACACTGTACGAGAGGTAATTTTAATAATCATATTGGTTTACCGCTAACGATTTTAGCCATGCCAATTGAGACAGAGGTTCTTATTTTAGAAATGGGCATGAATCATTTCGGTGAAATTGAGCAATTGTCACGAATTGCAGAGCCAGATATTGCTGTTATTACGAATATTGGTGAATCACATATTGAACATCTTGGTTCAAGAGAAGGAATTGCTAAAGCCAAGCTAGAAATTGTCTCAAATATGAAGCAAAAAGGTGTTTTGATTTATGATGGTGATGAACCATTACTACAAGCAAGCTACCCATTTGCATCCATTTCTGTTGGCTTTAATCAACCAAATGATTACTATATTAAGCAGGTCAATATTTCAAATGAAGGTACGCAATTTAAATTAAATGAAGAAAAAGCACCGATTTCAATACCGCTTTTTGGAAAGCATCAAGCTAAGAATGCAGTCTACAGTTTAGCTGTTGGCAAATATCTTGGTCTATCAATGAATCAAATCCAATCGGGTTTGGCAGATATGGAAGCAACACAAATGCGGTTTGAAAACATTAAAGGAAAAAATGGAGCTATTTTGATTAACGATGCTTACAATGCTTCACCAACTTCAATGCGAGTAACGATTGAGACATTTAGTCAACTTGATGATTATCAGAAGAAAATCGTCGTCTTAGGAGATATGCTGGAACTAGGTGCAGACTCGGTACATTATCATCAAGAAGTTGGAAAAAGCATCCCTCATTCGATTGATTATGTCTATACAATTGGAGAGAAAGCAAGGCACATAAGTCAATCTACAATGGTTAAATCTCAGCATTTTGAAACAAAAGAAGAATTAATTAATCTGTTAGCCGCACAACAAAAAGCAGGTACAATTATGCTGTTTAAAGCTTCGAGAGGTATGAAGCTAGAGCAATTGATTGATGCACTGTTGGCCCGATGATAATGTTTATCCATTCAGATTTGTACTGTTAGCAGGTTAATTTAGGAGGAACGAGATATGAATGAATACTTTTTATTATTAACGATAGGGGCTGCATTTTTAATTACTGTCCTTGCTTCACCAATCTTTATTCCATTTTTACAAAGATTAAAATTTGGTCAAAGCATTCGTCCGGAAGGCCCCAAATCCCATATAAAAAAAACAGGTACACCAACGATGGGTGGCATTGTTATTATCTTGAGTGTTGTTATTACGGCTTTATTTATGATCAGCCGAGTGATTGGTAATCCTTTTACCGTAGAAACAGGATTAATTTTACTTGTTTTTGTCGGCTACGGCCTGCTTGGTTTTATTGATGATTTTATTAAAGTTGTTCTTAAACGAAACTTAGGCTTAACATCTAAACAAAAATTAATCGGACAGTTTGGGATTGCAGCTATTTTTTATCTTGTCTTACGTACGCAGGATATGACAACTGCTTTAGCTATACCAGGAACAACATTTGAATTAGAGCTTGGCTTATTATATCCGATTTTAATCATTGTTATGATGGTTGGGAGTTCAAATGCAGTCAATTTAACAGATGGTTTAGATGGTCTTGTATCAGGAAATGCAGTGATTGCATTTGGCGCTTTTGCAATTCTAGCATGGTCAGTGGCCCCTCAATTAGAAGTAGCGGTTTTTTCAATTGCTATTGTTGGGGCTTTACTCGGCTTTCTAATGTTCAATGCCTATCCAGCTAAAGTATTTATGGGTGATACAGGCTCACTTGCATTAGGGGGCGCGTTAGCTGCAATTGCGATTATTTTACAATTGGAAATTTTACTTATTATTATTGGTGGTGTTTTCGTAATGGAAACATTATCTGTTATGATTCAGGTTGTTTCTTTCAAATTGCGAGGAAAGAGAGTTTTTCTAATGAGTCCATTACACCATCATTTTGAATTAAAGGGTTGGTCAGAATGGCGAGTTGTTATGACTTTTTGGCTTATGGGTTTTGCCCTTGCCATCCTAGGTCTTTATTTAGAGGTGTGGTTATAAATGAATAAATTAGAAAAATTCCCCTTTAAGCGAGTATTGGTGCTAGGTTTAGCCAAAAGTGGAACAGCAACGTGTCATGTACTAGTCCGTAATGGTATTGAGGTTATTGCAAATGATTTAAAAGCCAAACAAACAGATCAGGACATTATGGATCTAAAAGCTAAAGGCGTGCAGGTCGTTATTGGCGAGCATCCATTATCATTATTAGATCAAGTGGAATTAGTGATTAAAAATCCAGGTATTCCTTATCAAAATATTCTTGTTGAGCAGGCAAAGAAAAAAGCCATCCCTGTTTGGACTGAAATAGAGCTTTTACACTATCTCATTGATCAGCCGATTATAGGCATTACGGGTTCTAATGGAAAAACGACAACAACGCTGCTGGTTCAGCAGATTTTAAAAAACAGTCAACAAAAAGCTAAAATAGCTGGGAACATTGGTGAGGTTGCTGTTGAAGTTGCTGAGAACTTAAAACCAGATGAAAAATTAGTATTAGAATTATCATCGTTTCAGTTAATGGGGCTTGATCGATTTCAGCCTAAAATTGCCGTTTTACTAAATTTATTTGAGTCTCATTTGGATTATCACGGGAATTTCACTGCTTATCAGGAGGCAAAAGCAAAAATCTTTGCCCGTCTGTCAGAAGATGATTTTCTTGTTTACAATGCAGATGACGCACGAGTGGTCAAGTTGATTGAATCGACTAAAGCTAAACGGATTCCTTTTAGCCGCAAGCAAACAGATATCAAAGGTGCTTGGGTAGATGAAAAGGCCATTTATTTTGGAAAAGAGCGGATCATGGATCTGTCGAATATTCGTTTAGTTGGATCGCATAATTTAGAAAACATCTTAGCTAGTGTAGCAGCCGCGCTTCTTATCGGGGCAAATCATCAAGGAATTGAACAAACCTTAACAACTTTTTCTGGAGTTAAGCACCGATTGCAATTTGTTTTAGAGAAACAAGGTCGCTTATTTTATAATGATTCAAAAGCAACAAATATTTTAGCTTGTTCAAAGGCATTGTCTGCTTTCCAACAACCGACAATGTTAATTGCTGGTGGTCTGGATCGAGGAAATAGCTTTGATGAACTGATCCCACATTTAACAAATGTAACAGGAATGTTTTTATATGGCGAATCAGCAAATAAATTAGCAGCTGCTGGTCAAAAAGCTGGTATTAAACTGATTAAACAAGGAGAGACGCTTGAAGAAATGGTTCAAGCTGCTTATCGCGCTTCACAGGCTGGCGATGTTATTCTGTTATCACCAGCCTGTGCAAGTTGGGATCAATATCGAACTTTTGAAGAACGGGGCGACATGTTTATTAACCTTGTGCATACACTTTAATAAGGACATGCAGTTAAGCTAAGTTAACTGTTTAAGTTAGGAAGTGAGTGTATGAAAAAGGGACAAGGGGCAGATTGGAAGTTAATCATCGTTATTTATGTGTTGGTAGCCATCGGAATTTTGATGGTATATAGTGCTTCGAGTATTTGGGCAAGTTATAAATTTGCTGATGCTTTTTACTTTGGTAAACGTCAATTTTTGTTTGCTGCTGTTGGATTAATAGCCATGTATGGTGTGAGTCGAATACCTTACCATACATGGCGTATTTATTCAAAGCATATCCTGTTGATCTGTATTTTACTTTTAGGGCTTGTTTTGGTTCCAGGTGTTGGATTGGTTCGAGGTGGAGCAAGAAGCTGGATTGGTGTAGGAGCTTTCAGCATTCAACCGGCTGAATTTATTAAACTAGCATTATTGATTTTTTTAGCTGACCGAGTGGCAGCAAGACAGAAGGACATTGTTTCTTTAACAAAAGGTTTCGGTCCATTACTCCTGCTAATCTTTTTTTGTTTTGGTTTAATTATGCTGCAACCAGATTTAGGGACAGGTGTCATTCTTGTTTGTTCATGTTTTATTTTATTATTTATTTCAGGTGCCCAAATAAAGCATTTCATCTTCTTGGCTTTATTGGGAGTAGCTGGATTAACAGGTTTGATCGCTTCTGCACCTTACCGAATCAGCCGAATTACTGCTTTTATCAATCCGTGGAATGATCCTTTAGGGGATGGCTTTCAAATTATTCAATCTTTATATGCGATTGGACCAGGTGGTTTATTCGGTCTAGGGTTTGGCAACAGTCTGCAAAAATATTTTTATCTTCCTGAGCCTCATAATGATTTTATCTTTTCAATTATTGCAGAGGAATTGGGCTTTATTGGAGCGACAATTGTTCTTGGCCTATTTTTCTACTTATTATGGAAAGGTGTCCAAGTTGGCTTAAATGCACCTGATAAATTCGGCTCACTCTTAGCTATTGGAATTGTAATTCAGATTAGCTTACAGGTGTGCATTAATATTAGTGTAGTCATTGGATTAATTCCTGTAACGGGTATTACATTACCATTCCTAAGCTACGGTGGTTCATCTTTGACATTAACCCTAGCTGCAATGGGGATTGTTTTGAACATTAGCCGATATTCCCATTATTAACTGAAATTTTGAAAGTATATTCGGGCTGTTATAGCCTGTTGACATAAGAAAATATGAAGAAACCTTATAAAATCAATGCTTTCAGTCAGTGCTCAAATAGAATTTGTACAAAATGAAAGTTTTTAAAAGATAGGCGTTCAAAATGAGCGTCTATTTTTCATTTTAGAGTAAAATACGTTCATCTTGAGAGCTCATAATGTTCAAAGAAGTACATTTATTTCTTGCTAACTTGTATCCATATTTCTTTGCTTACAGAAGGGCCATCCATACCTTTGATATCTTCAATAAAGAAAATAATAGATCCATTATCAATGATTTCATAGTCAGAGGAAGGTAACCATTCAGAGAAAATGCTTGACCAAACTTCTTGAAGTGAGATTTGCTTATTTTTCTTAGAGATAAAAATTTCCTAAGTTGATTGGAGAACATAAAGAGAATCTAAATCTAACACATTTTCTTTTGTGGTTAGTATCCCCATCATAAAGTCACATTGAGTTTTTTATTCGTTTTCAATATCCGATATATTGTACGTTGCACTATATCCATCATAAGGTTTCACATTAGACGGTTCCTTTAATTTATCACAGATAATCGTTCGTTTGAAGTTTCGCTTTATAGTACGGTATCGATTTGCATGAATATCGAAGCTGCTTAACCATTTTTACTCCCATCTAGGAATCCATTTATCCCCGATATTTTGATCGACAATCCAAGCCAAAATGTCGGATAGAGCCCTTCTATCAAACATTTTAAACGAAATCTCAAGCCAAAATGTCGATTAGAGCTCTTCTATCATGCATTTCAAACAAAATCTCAAGTCAAAATGTCGGATAGAGCCCTTCTCTCAAACATTTTAAACGAAGTCTCAAGTCAAAATGTCGAATAGAGCCCTTCTATCAAACATTTCAAATGAAATCTCAAGTCAAAATGTCGGATAGAGCCCTTCTATCATGCATTTCAAATGAAATCTCAAGTCAAAATGTCGAATAGAACCCTTCTATCAAACATTTCAAACGAAAGCTCAAGTCAAAATGTCGAATAGATCTATCCTATCCAGTGTTTCAATCGGGTGTCTAATACTGTCAAAGAAAAAAGTTATTGAACAAGCTTATTTCATTGTATAACAGCCCATTATTTTTATAGCAAAGGAATATGGGCGGGTATCTTTAAAAGAATTCTATTCAACACGGTTTGGATCACTTTCTAAGCTGAGTTCATACTGTGAAAGCTGTGCTGTTTCTATAGATTTATCTGAATACTTTCATGTAATCCAGAAACTTAAAATCGATCGGATCAAAAACTGTGAATCATACAGCTTTATTTTTAATTAAAAATAAAATTGGAAAATAATATGTTTTGCTATCATAGTGAAAGTTTTTTATACTAAATTATGCTATACTTTATTAAACAAGTTTTATCATAGTTAACTAGCTTTAGACCAAAGATTAATTTAAATTTTATACTGTGATAGGGAAGGTGTTTTTGTTTAATTCAGTCGTTTAGTAGGCGTTAATTAAAGTTAATAATTTACATAAAAGGAAGATAACGAGATGGATGATGAAAAAGTAGTCTCGATAGAAGATCGAATTCCAAAATTGAAGGAAGCACGTCGGAAAAAGACGAATAGACGATTAATTTTTTATCTATGTTTGTTCTTTGTTTTAATATCGATTGTTGTTTATTTACAATCTCCGCTAAGTTATATTAATGATATTAATGTCGTCGGGTATCAATATACTGAACCAGAATCTATTATTGAAAGCTCACAACTATCAGAAGAAGTTAATATTTGGAGTTTTCGGACAGCAGAAATTGAAGAACAACTTAATGAAGTACCAGAAATTAGAGAAGCTGTTGTCAAGCGGAAATTTCCAAATAATATAGAAATTAGTGTAGAAGAATTAGATAAAGTAGCTTATATAAATGAAGGAGACTTTTTCTATCCATTACTAGAGAATGGCAATATGCTTGATTCGTTTCGTATTGTTGAATATCAGGGGGATGCCCCTTTACTATTTGATTTTACAGATGAAGAATACTTGCTGTTACTGACAGAACAATTAGTTACTTTACCACAATCGATTGCTAATCATATTTCAGAAATTTATTGGGAACCAACTGAATCCAATCCCTTTTCTTTAAGACTGTTTATGAATGATGGCTATGAAGTTGTTGCGAGCATTCGAAACTTCAGTGACCATATGAGTAGCTATCCATCTATTGTTAGTCAATTGGATGAAGATAATGGTGTGATTGAGATTGGGACAGGCGGAGCGATTTTTTATACTAAAGATGAAGAAAATGAAGGGAATGAGGTTGACGATGAGAGTGAGGGGTAAACACGTAATCCTATCTCTAGTCCTATTTTCATTCGGCTTTCTGATTGCCTTTAGTTATCAGCATACCAAGGCATTGATAAAAGATGAGCAAACCAGTGTTCAAGAATGGGAAAAAACATTTTATTATCGACAGCAACTTATTCAATTCGAGGAGAATAACCATCAATTGCAGCAAGAAATAGATGATGTACGACTGAACATTTTACAGTTAGAAAATACGATGGCTGACCAAATTGAAACGATGAGTACAAGAGTATCTGAGAAGTTAGAACTTCAGGCTTTAACTGGTGAATTACCGATAGAAGGTTCAGGTATCTTTGTTTCTTTAAAAGATCAAGAGTTTATTCCGTCTGAGTCAAATGTTGATCAGTATATAGTTCATGACCGACATATTCAATTAGTTATCAATGAATTATATAGTGCAGGAGCAGAAGCCTTAGCGATCAACGGGCAGCGCATTTTCTCCGATAGCCGCATTGTATGTATTGGACCTGTTATATCAATAGATGATGAACAGTATCCAGCACCTTTTGTTATTGAAGCAATTGGTGATCCTGATATCCTTCAGGAAAGCTTAGAGTTGTCAAATGGTGTGATTGATCTCCTTGTTAATGATCAAATTGAGGTTGAAATTGGAAAGAAAGATCAGATTAAAATGAATGCTAGAATGAGTTAATAGGTGATAGATATGTCTTTAAAAAACAAACTAATATATTCTCTTGTATTGATGATTCTCGGCTTGATGCTAGCGATTCATTTTCAATCCTCTTCTGAACAAGAAGTTCGAGAAACGAGAGATATGTGGGAAATTCGACAACAATTACAAAATGAACAAAACAATCAGCAATTACTTCAAAATGAGTTAAATGAACTAAAAATTGTTCAAGCACAGTATGAATCAACATCTGAACAAGACCAAATTCAAGCTCTAAATGAATCAATCAGTTTACTTGAGGAAAAAGCAGGATTAACAGATATTGTTGATTCTGGGGTCTTGATTGAACTGATACCCAATTACAATGAACAAACTGAAGATTTAGCTTTCCCGGAGTTGACACCTGAGTTATTAAATAGATTAATTAATGAGTTAAACTCATATGGTGCTAACCATATTGCGATAAATGATGAGCGTTTAACTAATTTGACTGCTATTCGGAATATTGGTGATCAAACATATATGAATCAACGCCCATTACCTGATCTTCCTCTAACAATTAAAATAGCTTCTGATGACCCTGATCGTTTGCTCAGTTATATGGAAGTCAGTCAATCACGTGATGAATTTGCGATGCATAATATTTTGTTCGAGTTAGAAAAAACAGATAACGTGAAAATTCCGGCATATGATGGGGAGCTTAATTTACAGTATGTAGAGGTTATAGAAGATGATAAAGCAGGTGGAAGTTAATGTGGTTGCCGTTTCTTTTTTTATTCATTGGGATAGGTTTAGGACTGCTAACAGATATTTCAATCCCTGATATATACACGAATTATTTATCAATCGCAATATTAGCAGCCATGGATACTCTTTTTGGAGGAATTCGTGCTCATTTAGAAAATATATTTAGTCAACGTATATTCATTTCAGGTTTCTTTTTTAATATTAGTTTAGCTGTTGTTTTAACGTTTATCGGTGAGCAGTTAGGGGTAGATCTTTATTTAGCTGCTGTTTTTGCTTTTGGCTTGCGTCTATTTCGTAATATATCAACCATTCGACGCTATATATTTAAAATTCCAAAAAAAAAAAATAAATTAGTTAACAAATGAAGGATTATCGTCGATCTATGTAGAATAATGAAATATAATATAATTAATAATATGGTATTAATAGACTAGCAATTAAATGGTATACTAAGAAGAATAAGTGAAAACTAAAATCAATAATTATTTAAAAATAATTAAGAAAGTATTATTGATGCTGTAGACTGGGAGGTGCCTTATTTATGAACAACAATGAAATTTTAGTCAGCCTTGATATAGGTACATCAAAAATTAAAGTAATTGTTGGAGAAGTGTTATCAGATTCCTTAAATATTATCGGTGTTGGGCATGCAGAATCACGTGGGATGAAAAAAGGTGCGATTGTGGATATCGATCAAACTGTTCAATCTATTCGTCTAGCTATTGATCAAGCTGAACGGATGGTAGATATGAAAATTAACCGTGTGATCGTTGGAATTAATGGAAATCATGCACAGCTTTTACCTTGTCAAGGTATAGTAGCTGTATCAAGTGAAAACCGAGAGATTAATGATGAAGATGTGACTCGAGTCATTGATGCTGCTCAAGTTATTTCTATTCCTCCAGAAAGAGAAATTATTGATGTGGTACCGAAACAATTTATTGTTGATGGACTAGATGAGATTACAGATCCAAGAGGTATGATTGGTGTTCGTCTAGAAATGGAAGGAACAATCATTACTAGCTCTAGAACAATGTTACATAATATCCTTAAATGTGTTGAACGAGCAGGCCTAGAGGTTGTTGACATTTGTTTGCAGCCCTTATCAACAGGCTCAATTGCTCTGTCAAATGACGAAAGGGAGTTGGGTGTAGCATTAGTTGATGTTGGTGGTGGCTGTACAACGATTTCTATCTTTGAGAATAATCATCTTGTGACGACAAGAGTTATCCCACTTGGTGGAGATAATGTAACCAAGGATATCTCAATAGGCTTGAAAACTAGTTCAGAGGATGCTGAAACGATTAAATTGAAGCACGGACATGGATTTTATCCAGATGCACGTGAAGAAGATACGTTTAAAGTTACCTCTATTGGAAGTGATCAACAACATACGTATAATCAACTTGATCTTGCTGATATTATTGAAGCACGTATGGAGGAAATCTATACATATGTAGCGAGAGAAATTAAGAAAATGGGGTATTCTGAACTACCTGGCGGTTTTGTTTTAACTGGTGGTTGCATGAGAATGCCAGGTACGTTAGAATTAGCACAAGATCTATATCAAAGTAACGTGAGAATCGCTATTCCAGATTATATTGGTGTGCGTGAACCACAGTATACATCGGGTGTAGGCATTCTTAAATTCGCTTATGCTAATGCCAAAATACAAGGTAAGCATCTAGCACGATCTGTGTCTAAATTAGATGTTGAAGAAACGAAGCCGAAGAAAAAAGCAGCTCGTTCAAAGCCAAAAAAGGAAAATCAGCACCCATCGAATGAAAAGAAAGAATCAGGTATTGCAAATTTATTTAAATACTTTTTTGATTGATGATTATACTCAAACAAAATGATAAAATGACATCTTAACGTGTGTAATACTGTTTTTATAGGAGGAACGAACATGTTGGAGTTTGACACAGAATTAGATCAACTAGCAACGATAAAAGTAATAGGTGTTGGCGGTGGTGGTAACAATGCTGTTAACCGAATGATAGAGCATGGTGTTCAGGGCGTTGATTTTATCGCTGTAAATACGGATTCACAAGCTTTAAATCTATCAAAAGCTGAAGTGAAAATACAAATAGGTACAAAATTAACTAGAGGATTAGGTGCTGGAGCTAATCCAGAGGTTGGTAGAAAAGCAGCTGAGGAGAGTAAAGAACAATTAGAAGAGGCACTACAAGGCGCTGATATGGTATTTGTTACAGCAGGAATGGGTGGAGGTACAGGTACGGGTGCCGCACCTGTTATCTCTCAAGTAGCAAAAGAAATAGGTGCACTAACAGTAGGTGTCGTCACACGACCTTTTTTGTTTGAAGGACGAAAACGTTCAACCCAAGCTATTACAGGTATTGATGGGTTAAAAGAAAATGTTGATACATTAATCGTTATACCAAATGATAGATTGTTAGAAATTATTGATAAGAATACCCCGATGCTTGAAGCTTTTCGTGAAGCAGATAATGTATTACGTCAAGGGGTTCAAGGGATTTCAGATTTAATTGCAACTCCTGGATTGATTAATGTTGACTTTGCTGACGTAAAGACAATCATGTCTGATAAAGGTTCAGCCTTAATGGGTATTGGAGTAGCTACTGGTGAAAATCGCGCAACAGAAGCAGCCAAAAAGGCGATTTCTTCCCCACTATTAGAAACATCAATTGACGGGGCACATGGTGTCCTAATGAATATAACAGGTGGAAGCAACTTGAGTTTATATGAAGTTCAAGAAGCTGCAGACATTGTCACATCAGCTGCTGATCAAGAGGTAAATGTGATTTTTGGATCAGTCATCAATGAGAACTTAAAGGAAGAGATTGTTGTTACTGTAATTGCGACAGGATTTGATGAAAATAAAGTGAGCTCTGGTCAATCTAGACAAAGGTCAAATGTTAATAAGCAAGCCATTAATAATCAACAAGAAGGAAAAAGAGTACAAGAAGAAACTTACGAACCCACTAGCTTCCGAGAAGAAGAAGATACATTAGATATTCCAACATTTCTTAGAAATAGAAATCAAAGAAGATAATTAGCAAAACCGGCCTTCGCTCATCCTTTTTGAGTGAAGGCCGGTTTTACTTTGTTAGTATTAATGTAAAAAGCTAGCAAGAACTTCATTTGTATATAACTCAGATAAGAGGAGGAAATCATTTGAATCTCCCTAATAAGATAGAGAAGATAATTGGTGATAAGCCTTATTCAATCGATAAAATAGGTCGATCAGACTCACAAGTCATTGGTTTTGATGATATGATTTTAAAAATTGAAAAACAACATGAAGAATCCGTTAATGAACATCGAATGATGGCATGGCTTGACCACAAGCTCCCTGTTCCCCAAATTTTGTGCTCGGAAACAAGTAAGGGGATCAATTACTTGCTAATGAGTAAAATAAAGGGGGAAATGGCTAGTTCAGCAGTTTGGCTTGAACAACCTAATCAGCTGGTAAAATTATTAGCTGACGGATTGAGAATGCTTTGGGAAGTTGATCTGTCAACTTGTCCTTATGATCATTCAATAGATCGTAAACTGAAACAAGCTGAAATCCGTGTCCACAGTCAACTTTGCAGCATAGAGGATGCAGAACCTACAACATATGGAACAAATGGATTTAAGAACCCTGAGGAACTCTTGCAGTGGCTAAAGGAGAATAAACCAAAAGAAGAGCTCGTTTTTTCGCATGGTGATTATTGCTTACCCAATATTTTTATTAAAGACAATAAAATAAATGGTTTTATTGATTTAGGTCGGGCTGGTATAGCTGATAAATATCAGGATATAGCGCTTTGTTACAGGTGTTTAAAACACAAACTCGATGGAACGTTTACTGGAAAAATTGATAATACATTGGATCCAATCATTCTTTTTGATGTGCTAAAAATAAAGCCAGATTGGGATAAAATCAACTTTTATATTTTGTTAGACGAGTTGTTTTAAGTGTGAATTTTCATTTACTTAGCAGAAGGGGCGAGGCTTCAATAGCTATCCATTCACACGAAAAAGATAGCTTTGTATTTTCAAGGAGCTCCCCATCTCTACAATAAAGTGACATCCAAACGACCTCCTGATCTCTAACTGTATAAAAAAGCGGCTGTGCAATATACTCTTCATTTTGCAACAGCAGCCTTACAGCAGGATTCAACATTTTGTTAGGTTAAGGAAATTTCCATAATTCCTCCTTCTTTATCTTCCGTATAGTATTGCGCCTGCGCATGCCATAATTCATGATATTTACCATTGCTATCTTTGACCAACTCATTATGTGAGCCACGCTGGATGATCTTGCCTTCATCAAACACGATGATTTCATCACAGAAGCGACAGCTGGATAGACGGTGTGAAATGTAAAGAGCCGTTTTATTTCCTACAATTTTGTCAAAGTGGGAGTAAATTTCAAACTCAGCAATCGGATCTAAGGCAGCAGTTGGCTCATCGAGTATAACGATTGGAGCATCTTTATAGATCGCCCGTGCCATCGCAATCTTCTGGGCTTCACCACCTGAGATTTCAATTCCATCTTTATCAAAATTCTGATATAAATACGTATTTAATCCTTGTGGGAGTTTATTAAAGCGTTCATTGAAGCCAGCATCCTTTAAAGCTGAAATGACATCTTCATCCTTATATTCAATCGAAGCAGAGACATTTTGTCCTAAGCTAAATGAAAATAATGAAAAGTCCTGAAAAACGACAGAAAAAAGGCGCAAATATTCATCATAATTATATTTTTTTATATTGATCCCGTTTAAAAGAATCTCACCTTCTGTCGGATCATATAAGCGTGACAATAATTTGATAAACGTTGTTTTGCCGCTACCGTTCATTCCGACAATCGCCAATTTCTCTCCAATTGTCAATTTAAGATTGATATCTTTTAAAACATATTCATCAGTATTAGGGTATTTAAAAGACAAATGACGGATTTCCAATTCGTATTCATTATCGACACGTTTTTCAACGGGGAGCGTCCCTTCGTGTTTATCACTTTTCAAATCTAAAAAGTGAAAATATTTTTTTAGTGTTTTGTTATTATTGTGTAGTTTAGAGAAATTAGAAACAAATTCCGGAAAGTACATGATAAAGTTAGCGGTTGCCCCCGTATAGATCACAATAGATCCAGGAAGAATGGCGCCACCGATTGCTTTTAGAGCAATAAATAAAAACCCTAAACCCAGACATAAATGAATCAATATTTGCAGTTTAGTTGTCGCTTTATTTTCTTCAGTCTGCATACTCATCAAAGCTTTTGCGGTGGTTGAATTCATATCTTGAAAGACTTTATTATAGATCTTTTGTTGTTGATAGAGACGAATTTCTTTACCCGACTGATAATCAAATAATTGGTTTATGATGAATCTGTATATGTTATTGGAATGCCGGGCACTCTCCAACATTCGATTCCACTCATTAGTTGATCTTTCATACAACTTGGCAGCATACGAGAAGTAAAAGATAATCCCGATCAAAATCAATGCTAAAAACCATCCGCTATTTAAAAACGACAAAGCATGTTCGGTTGGGATTTTAGCAAAAAATATGGGTAGGACAAAGCCAAAGGCGATCAGCATAGAAGTTAGTTGATTAACAAGGGACTCTGTATCGAGCATCAGATAAAATAATCCTCGTTGACCAGACACTTCGATCATATCCAGATAGTTTCTTAATTCATGTACTTCTGGGTCTTCAATAAACTCATAGTCCATATAAATCACTTTATTGTTTATCTTCATATCCTTCTTATCTTTTGCTTGGTAGATTAATGTTATTCGATAATGCTCCAACCCGTTGGAGATTAATGAAGAGATGAAGGTAACAGAGACGGCTAAAATTATGATGGGAATTAATTCTTCAAATGATGGCTTAGTCATCAGACGATTTAAAATCCATGAAGTGAAAAACAATCCTGCGAAAGGAATAATTGCTTTAAATAGCCCTTGTATCACGCTAATCCATAATAGTTTTGGTTCTAAAGAATGAATGTCTTTATATCCTCGCCAAATAAGTCGGAAATTTTCTTTAAACGATTGCATTTTGCTCTTCACCTACTTCATTTTTATAATAGTAGCTTTGAGTTTCAAACATCTCGTAGTATTGACCTTTTAGTGCCATTAGTTCAAGGTGTGTTCCCTCTTCTATAATTTTTCCATCTGCTAAAAAGATAATCCGATCACAGAATCGGGTTGAGGATAAGCGATGAGAAATAAAGATCGATGTTTTCTGTTTGGCAAACGCCTCATATTGCTGATAAATCTCACTTTCTGCAATGGGATCTAAGGCTGCTGTTGGTTCATCCAAGATCAGGATAGGTCCGTCTTTATATAGGGCTCTAGCTAACTGAAGCTTTTGCTTTTGCCCACCTGATAAATCGATGGCATCAGAATAGACACGTTTAACTAATTTTGTCTGCTTTCCTTTGGGCAAGGATTGATAAACTTCAGCTAATCCACTTTGTTCTTCTATCATTTTCAGATGGGAGCTGTCCTTTTCATGCTCCTGCACTATCATTTCTTCAATCGTTATCGGCAGTTCAAAGTAATCTTGAAAAACAACTGAAAAGAACTTGAAGTAATCATCGATGGCATACTGATCAATCGAGTAACCATCTACTTTTATATCTCCTTTTGTTGGGCGATAAAGACCGGTCAATAATTTAATCAATGTAGATTTTCCTGCTCCGTTTACGCCAACAAGTGCAACACTCTCGCCAGGATCAATCGTCAGATTGAAATGCTTAATTGTATCGAATTCTGCTTCAGGATATCGATAGGCTACATCTTTGAATTCAATTGAAGGAGGTCCCTCTTGATTGACTTCAATTCCTATTCCATGATTTCTTGTACTTTTGATATCAATAAAATCTCTGTAGTCATCTATTTCCAGTCCAATTTTATTTAAATCAACTACGCTTTTTAATACACCACTTATCCATCTGGAAAGAGTTGCAATCGCTCCAAAGTAAACAGTGAAACTAGCTATACTTATTTCTCCATTAATAATCATATTGATTAAAAAAACGTAAGCGATCAGATCAATGCCCAATTTTAAACTACCATCTAATGCATTACCGCCTATCTTTTTGCGCAATATGTGACCTGTAAAACGGTATTTTTTTTGATGTAATTTTTCGAATACATGGCTAAACCAATCTTCCATTTTATAGAGACGCATATCTTTAGCTTTCTGAAAGTCTCCTGTCTGTTCAGTTAGGTAGCTAATTTTCCGATCAATAGGAGAGATGAGTGCTTTGTTTTGATCTTCCTTTTTATTGACGGATAAACTGTATAAGAAATTAATACCAGAAGAGACAGCAATTAGAATAACGAAAATCCAATGAACCTCTGTCAAGATATAACTGTAGAGTAAAAAACCGAGCACATTTGTCATAAATGCTTCTAGTACAACGAAGATATGTTGAAAAGCACGATGAGGACCACCAGCTGTATCAAACGCTTTATTTATTTTTCCCTGTCCTTTATCCCCATCAAAGATGTCAAAATCAATCTGAGTCAAATGTAATGCTAATTTATTTAAAATACGAGCTCGAAAAATATTTCCTTGTGTTCCTAGTTTGATTTGATTCGTTTTAGATAAAATGGTAAGAGTCAGTATGCCGATCAGTAAAGCGAAAAATGTACCAACAAATAACATAAAATGTTGTCCATTTGTATTGGTGACTGCCTCAATTGTAATAGCCGTTAAGCCTAATGTTGCCAAAGGGAGTAGCATTTCTGATCCGGCAGCTAAGCCGATGTATAAAAAGGTTTTTTTATTATACTGTGCTATCTCCTTTAGTAAAAACGCTATGTTTTCTAACGTTGAATAAGTCTGATCTGATCTTTTCTTCATCTTTCTCACCTCACTTTTAGCTTATCTTTTTTCACAAATGGACAATAAGAAAAATTATGAGTGGTTCATCTAAACACACGAGTGGTCACTTATTAGGTCAGAATTAAAAAGAATGGAGTGCTACAACGGTAATGTCACTTCCGTCGCAAACACTCCTTCTTCAAATTGACGATTGATAAAGCCTTGATATTTTGCAACGGTTGTGTCAATTCGTTTCAAACCGAAGCCATGATCTTTGCCCGTTTTAGTTGTTAAGATATTCTGCCCTGAACGCTTGATTTTTTGGTCCATCGTATTGGTTATGCTTATGTAGAGTTGTTCTTTCATTTCATGGATATACACTCGAATAAAACGATCTTCCGGATTGGGCACAGTCATACAACCTTCAATCGCATTACTCAATAAATTACCTAGTATTATCCCCAGATCCACATCTTGGACGTGAATTTTTTTAGGAACATGTGCTTTTGCGTGTAAGGTAATCTCTCTCGATTGAGCTAATGTTAGTTTGCTGTTGAGCACAGCGTCAATCATGACATTTCCTGATTTAATAATTGTATCAACGGAAATTAAGTCCTGATCCAGTTCAGCTAAATACTGACTGAGTTCTTTAAATTGGCCTAATTCAAGATGGGCTTTCATTGTTTGGATATGATTTTTATAATCATGGCGCCAGCCTCGCATTTGTTTGTAAATGCTCTCGACTTCTTCAACATGTGAACGGATCAGTGCTGCATTCGCTTCGCTAAGTTTTTTATCATAATAGGATTGGATAAATCGGCGGATGCCGAGTATCAGTATGATTAAAAGGGACAAAGTAGCTAGGATGAATAAATATCGAGTCACCATTCCAACTCCTCTTTATGATAATGAATAAATGCCTGATTGACCTCTTTATACAGCCGCCTGGATACGGGAATCATAGAATCATTATCTAGATAGAGATCTTTTTTAGTTATTTTTTTGATCTGTGCTAAATTAACTAAATAAGATCGGTGGGGCTTAATAAACAATTCTGAAGAGAGTTGATCTTCGAAAGACCCCAATCCTGCAATTGCTTGAAACATACCTTCAGTTGTTGTAATGATCGTCTGGTGACCATCTGCTTCTAAAGAAAGAATTGTCTCCAGATTTAATTTTATTTTTTCTTCAGACGTTTCAATCAATATCGTTTCATTTTTCTTTGGTGTAAGCTTGCGAAATCGGTCGATTACACGGTAAAACTTCTCTTTTTTTACCGGTTTAAGAATATAATCAATCGCACTGACTTCGTATCCTTCGGCGATATAATCTGTATAACCTGTCACAAAAAGTAATTTTATATCATGCTTCTGCTTCCGAAGCAATTGTGCCAGTTCCATGCCGTTCATACCATCCATTTCAATATCCAATACTAATAAATCGATTGCTTTATCTTCTGCAAAATAAAATAGAAAGGCTTCAGCCGATTCAAACGTCAAAAACTGAAAAGACACATTATGGTCTTGTTCATACTCTTTAAAACGCTTTTTTAGTAAGTCAATTTGAACGATTTCATCATCCAATAAAGCAACAAGCCATTTCATATATTTCACCTCTTGTTTAATTATAGCCTAAATGAATAGGCCATTCCACGGTGAAAATGGGTGGGTTTTAAAATGTAAAAAAAGAAGGGAAAATATACCGGTGACAAAAAAAGCAATGATTACCTAAAAGAAGCTAAAAATTATTGTCAGGCTCTGACATACTTTTTTAATCCTCACATTTATAATGTTTTTAAAGCACGTGTTCAAAAGGAGGATGAAAAGCGCCTCGTCGGCTAAAATCGTAACGTCCTATACGTCAAAAGTTCGAGGCGATGTAGCTTCGAGTACTGGGCTTTCACAAGATGTGATGAGTTCTGTGTTGCCCAAAGGACGTGGATGTTTTTAACAGAACTTCCTTCGTACCAGTTGACATATGTGGAACACAAAGGCAAGTTAACAAGCTTCTCGCGTGTTATGGTGACTTCGACGTTCGACAAAAATCATTTCGGCGGGACGAGTAACCGCAAATGTCTTCGGTGAGGCGAGTCATCACACGAAAGAAAGCCAGGGAGCATTTACAAGGTTAGCAAAACTTGGCTTATCGTCAAGTCTTTCTGGTGAATGCCATCGTTTGACTTAGACGATCGCCAATCAAATCTTTTATTTGTTTGATCGTGCTAGAATAAGTGTCTTTCTTATTCTGAGCCCCAGTCCCAGGATGTGTCGGTAGTTAGTCGAAAACTTTTTGTTCTTCACAGCGCTTTTTACTGAACTTTTTGAACAACCTCTTAAAGTATATTAGAAAGGAATTAAAAAGTGACGCTTTATTTAGATGCCATTTGGCTTCTCAATTTAATGATTGATTTTATGATTTTAAGACTGACAGGTTATTTGAGTAAAAAGAAAAATCAGGGTTGGCGAATATTGCTTGCATCCATCGTTGCCTCTTCAATTGTTTTTGTTACTGTTTATTTTCCTAACAGTCTTATTTTATACCCTATTGGTAAAATCATATTTTCAATTTTGATCATTATCATTGCTTTTAAACATTTATCATGGATTGAATTTATCAAAACATGGCTATTTTTTTACTTTATTTCATTTGCATTAGGTGGCATTTTATTAGGGTTGCACTTTATTTTTGACCAGTCTGTTCAAATTGATCATGCCAGTTTTATCACGGCATCCACAGGGTTTGGAACACCCATAAGCTGGTTGTTTGTTGTGATTTGTTTTCCAATTTGTTGGTATTACACGAAGCAAACAATGGACAAGCAAGCATTGGTTAATTATCAAACAGATCAACTCTTCAAATGTCAAATTCAAATGCTTAATAAATCAGTTTCTGTTACTGGTTATTTGGATAGCGCGAATCATTTAACAGATCCAATGACAAAGTATCCAGTCGTTATTATTGATCAAGATACGATTAAGCAATTTTTTAATGATGAACAGTTGAGACAGCTTAAACAAATTAACGAGACTTTAGATCTTTCAAAAGCAGATCCCTCGATAACATCTATTATCCGATTAATTCCGTATCAAGATGTTTCAAATTCAGCAGGTCTTTTAGTCGCACTAAAACCAGAATCATTTATTTTTAGTGATAACCATGAAACGTTTGAAGTTAAAAATGTCTTAATTGGACTGCGTTTTGCAGCATTATCTTCAGAGCAAAAGTATCATTGTTTACTTAATCCGCAGTTATTTAAATAAATATAAATGGCTAAATCATTTTAAGATTAAAACATGTGAGGAGTGTAAAGGTGAGAAAATTATGGTTGGAGTTTAGATTATTTTATTACAAATTACGATTAAAATTGGGGATTAAACCCAAAGAGGTTTATTACATAGGTGGAAGCGAGGCTTTACCTCCGCCTCTGTCAAAAGAAGAAGAATACCAATTATTAATGAAATTACCGAATGGTGATAAAGCAGCCAAGGCGATGTTAATTGAACGAAATTTAAGACTTGTTGTCTATATTGCCAGAAAGTTTGAGAATACAAAAATAAATATTGAAGACCTTATTAGCATTGGAACAATTGGCTTAATAAAAGCAATTAATACGTTTAATATCGAGAAAAAAATTAAGTTAGCCACTTATGCCTCTAGATGCATTGAAAATGAGATTTTGATGCACTTGAGAAAAACAAATAAATTAAGATCAGAGGTTTCCTTTGATGAACCACTTAATATTGACTGGGATGGAAATGAATTATTGCTCTCCGATATATTAGGAACTGATGAAGATATTATTGAACGAGATATTGAGGCATCTGTCGATAAAAAGTTATTAAGAAAAGCGCTTGATCAATTAACAGGCAGAGAAAAACAAATTATGGAGTTGCGTTTTGGTTTAGTTGGTAGTGAAAAAATGACACAAAAGGATGTAGCTGATTTACTAGGGATTTCACAGTCTTATATATCCCGATTAGAGAAGAAGATTATCAAACGACTTCAAAAAGAATTTGAAAAAATGATTTAACTTGTCATGAATCTTCGGAAATAATTACCTGCATAAAAGTATTAGCCAATGGTGATACTGTTCCATGTACAGTTAGACAACATGGGAGGGTCACATATGGTTAGACATAAAGTAGAAATATGCGGTGTAGATACTTCAAAACTACCGGTCCTCAAGAATGAAGAGATGCGCAAGTTATTTAAGGAATTACAAGCAGGTGATCTTACAGCAAGAGAAACTTTAGTGAATGGAAATTTAAGGTTGGTATTAAGTATTATTCAACGTTTTCAAAATCGCGGGGAATATGGAGATGACCTTTTTCAAGTTGGTTGTATAGGCTTAATGAAATCAATCGATAATTTTGATCTCAGTCAAAATGTTAGATTCTCAACTTATGCGGTTCCAATGATTATTGGAGAAATTCGACGCTATTTGCGAGACAATAATCCAATTCGAGTTTCTCGATCTCTTAGAGATACAGCATATAAAGCTTTGCAGGCAAGAGAAAAAATACTTAGTAAAACATTAAAAGAACCGACAGCTGAAGAGATTGCTAAAGAATTAGGCGTAGAGCAATCTGATATTGTATTTGCTTTGGATGCGATCCAAGACCCTGTCTCCTTATTTGAGCCTATCTATAATGATGGCGGAGATCCGATCTATGTGATGGATCAAATTAGTGACGAAGGTGATGAGGAAGAAGATTGGGTTGATCATCTGTCATTACGTGAAGGAATCAAGCGACTAAATGCGCGAGAAAAGCTCATTTTAACGAAACGATTTTTTCAAGGGCAAACACAAATGGAAGTGGCTAATGAAATAGGCATCTCTCAGGCACAAGTTTCAAGACTTGAAAAGGCAGCCATCCAAGAAATGAATCAAGACATGTTTGACAGTCATTAATAATAGCATAAACAAATTAACCGATTGCAGCCAAATGCAATCGGTTTTTAAATGATTAGAAAAGTAATGCTAACCCAAAAAGGTTCATATAGTTAAGTAGGGTGGTGATTTGATGGAAACACTGACGAATTTGCAGACGAAGGAAATCGTATCAGTGAATACAGGAGCAAGAATGGGCTATATTACTGATTTAGAGATAGATGTTGATTCAGGTTTAATTACGGATATTATTATCGGCAGTCGTTCGAGTCTGGGCCATTTATTTAATAAACGAGATGAAATAGTGATACCATGGAGTAACATTATCACACTTGGAAATGACGTTATTTTAGTGGAATAAAAAACGATATAGAGATAAATGAGAAAGACAAAGAAATTTCACTGAAAATATGATAGAATAATGATTAAAAAGCTTGGTTTATCTCTCATACTTAAGGAGTTTAACCTAATCCATTCCCATACCTTGGAATTGGAACTTAGCATAAGCAAGACATGTATTCTTATGCTATTAGAGAAGATTTTTATTGATGAAAGTATAAGTAAAACTAAGGCTTTCGTTATAAATATTTGATAATAATCCAAGTTTTTTTACTGGTGTGATGGCTCCATCATTTTCCTTAGTGTGGTTACATATCTCACTAAAGTGATTTGTGTAAAGGTTAAGATTACCACATCCGTGTAGAAGTAAATCCCAAATTTTTATTTATCCGATATATCTTTAAGAAGTTTATTTTCTAATCATCTAAAAAGGAGCATGAGATGGAACCTTTTCAAAGTAGTCATGCATCATACAAGCAGATTAAGTCGTGGGCAAACATGTTTCCTGAAATTACAGCAGGAATAACCACTCGTTTGGGTGGTAGAAGTAAGTCACCTTATGATACATTCAATATGGGTTTACACGTAAATGATGTCGAAGCCGATGTTGTTGAAAATAGGATGAAATTGGCAGACTTGATTGGCTTCCCACTTGAGCGATGGTGTTTAGGTGAGCAAGTTCATGGGACGAATATTGCCCGTCTATCTAAAAACGACGCCAATATTGGAGCAGGTTCAATGCCGGTGTATCCAGCGATACGTGGAATTGATGGTTTAATGACGAAAGAACGTGATATTTTAATCGCGGCATTTTTTGCTGATTGTGTTCCGTTATTCTTTTATGATCCAGTATCAGGTTGGATCGGGATTGCTCACGCAGGCTGGCGTGGCACAGTAAATGGGATTGCAGTCGAAATGATAAAAGAATTGGCAGAAGAAGGTGTGAATCCTGATAACCTATTTATCACAATCGGCCCATCAATAAGTTTTGCTCGATATCAAGTTAATCAAGACGTCATTAAACATATTCCAGCTACGTACCGGAATAAGGTGAGTCATAAAATAGCTCATAACGGTGACCAGTATTTATTAGATTTGAAAAAATTAAATCAATATATGTTAATCGACCAGGGAGTAAACGCTGCAAAACTATTAGTAACCGAACAGTGTACGTATGATCACTCTGAATTTTATTCTCATCGACGTGATCAAGGTCGGACAGGCCGTATGCTTGGTTTTATAGGCCGCCATTAAGGTTCAAATTAAGGGGGAACACTGTGACCATAGCAAGAAATATAGCAAAGATTAAACAAGAGATTGAAAAAAGCTGTCAAAAAGTTGGCAGATCACCTGAAGAAATAACACTGATTGCTGTGACAAAATATGTTACAATAGAACGAACAAAGGAAGTTATCGATGCTGAAATTGTAAATATTGCTGAAAATAGACTAGAAGGTTTATCAGAAAAGCAAGAAGCATGTCCTGATGCAAAGCTTGTTTGGCATTTTATTGGTAATCTTCAATCACGAAAAGTGAAAAATATTGTTGATAGAATAGATTATTTTCATGCATTAGATCGATTGTCGATTGCAAAGGAAATAAATAAACGAGCCAATCATAAAATTTCCTGCTTTGTTCAAGTCAACGTAAGTGGAGAACAAACGAAGAAGGGTATAGCGCCAGATGAGGTCAGAAGCTTTATTGAATCATTAGAGGACTATCCCAATATTGAAGTTGTGGGTTTAATGACGATGGCACCCTATACAGAAGATCAAGTTGTTTTACGCCAAGTGTTTCGAAAACTTCGAGAATTACGAGATGATATTGAAGCAAAGAAATATCCGCATGCACCATGTCAAGGATTGTCAATGGGGATGAGTCATGATTATAAAATCGCAATAGAAGAAGGGGCAACCCATATCCGTATTGGTTCTAGCCTAGTCGAAACAGAAGGGTAAAGGTGATTAAAATGAGTATCAAGAATAAATTTCGAACATTATTCTCAGTTGAAGACGAAGAATATTATGAAGACATTCAGCCTGATGAAGCGGAAGAAACGATGAGACGTAGTGATAAGCATGAAAAAAAGGGTGAAAATAAAAATATTGTCAGCTTAAAATCGGTACAAGCTCAAGCCAAGGTTGTCTTATCTGAGCCAAGATCGTATGAAGAAACGCAAGACATTGCTGACCATGTTGTTAATCGCCGATCGGTTGTAATTAATTTACAACGTGTTGATCATCAACAAGCCAAACGAATTGTTGATTTTCTTAGTGGTACTGTTTATGCCGTATCAGGTGAAATTCAAAAATTAGGTCCACATACTTTTTTATGTACCCCTGATAATGTTGAGATAACAGGGAATATAACTCAAATGATTGAAGATGAAGAAATGGAACAAAGGTGGTAAATAGATGGGATTAGTAGAAGAGTTGGTTTTTAGATTAGTTAGCTTATATCAATGGGCGATTATTATCTATATTTTAATGTCCTGGTTTCCAGGTGCCCGTGAATCGTCAATTGGACAATTTCTAGCAAGTATTGTTAAACCGTATTTAGACCCATTCCGGAAGATTATCCCTCCGCTTGGAATGATTGATATCTCAGGTCTTGTTGCCTTAATAACTTTACAATTTGCCCGAAGTGGTCTTGTCGTATTGTTTGGATTTTTTAGGTAGCTAATAAGCATATGGACATTTATCAGCATTTCCGCAAAGATGAGCAATCTTTCATTGATCAGATTTTAAGTTGGAGGGAACAAGTTGAACGTCAATATGTGCCCAAATACAGTGATTTTTTAGATCCACGGGAACAATATATTTATCAAAGCATAATTGGTCAAGATCAACAATTTATTTTAAGTTTTTTTGGTGGAGTTGAAGGAACTGAACGCAAGCAAGCCTTGTTAGCTCCCTATTATGAAACGGTAACAAATGAGGCATTTCCAATTGATATCTTAACAGCCTCATATCCAGTCAAATTTGTGAATATTGAGCATCGTGATGTATTAGGCGCTTTTTTATCCCTTGGTTTAATGCGCAAAAAACTTGGAGATCTTGCTATCGATCCCGATACTGGAAGCATTCAAATCATTGTTAGCTCAGATATTAGTGATTTCATTATTGCCCATTTTACGTCAATAAAAAAGGCAAATATTCAATTCAAAGAAACACCATTAAATCAAGCTCTCCCAATCGTAGATGATTGGTCAGATTATGAAACAACAGTTAGCTCCCTTCGATTAGATGTTGTTCTTAAACATTTTTATCATCTATCAAGAACACAAGCACTTGAACTCATTAAAAAAGGGTTTGTCAAAGTTAACTTTAAAATTGTAGAAGATCCTGCTTTTCATATCGAAGCAGGAGATATCATGTCTTGCCGGGGAAAAGGGAGAAGTCGATTAAACCAAATAATTGGTCAAACTAAGAAACAAAAATGGCGGATTCATTATTCCCGATTAAAAAATTAAGAATTTTGTTTGATTAGCAGGAAAACTGCTTGAATATGTCGAATAAAGCTACAGCAATTAAAAGATTGAGGAGGTGGCCATTGTGCCATTGACACCGTTAGATATTCATAATAAAGAGTTTACCAGGGGCTTAAGAGGCTACGACCAAGATGAAGTAAACGATTTTCTTGATCAAGTGATTAAGGATTTTGAATTGGTTATCCGTGAAAAAAAGGAATTAAAACGTGAAGTAGAGGATTTACAAGAAAAGTTGGGTCATTTTACTAATATTGAGGAAACTCTAAATAAATCTATTTTAATTGCCCAGCAAACAGCAGAAGAATTAAAAGGGAATGCAACAAAAGAATCAACATTAATCATTAGAGAAGCTGAAAAAAATGCGGATCGAATTATTAATGAAGCCTTGGAAAAATCAAGACGCATTGAAATTGATGTTGAAGAATTAAAGAAACAAGGCAAGGTTTTTCGGACTCGTTTAAAGATGCTTGTTGAAGCCCAGCTTGAATTAGTTGAGAATAAAGATTGGGATCAGCTTCTACAACTAGAAGAAGATGATGATGAAATTGAACAGGCGGAATAAGCTTAAATGTTTAAACTTGACGAATTCGCAATGATTACATATAATTCATAAGACATAGATTATATTTAACAACAGTTGTTTTGATTGCTCCAATGTGGGAAATAGGGTTGCAGTCATGTGGAATGGTGACTGATATATTAAAATAAATAAACAGCAATGCGAGAAAGAGTAAGCTATTTAACCTTATTTTAGCGAGCTAGGAAATGGTGTGAGCCTAGTATAAGAAGATAGTTGAAGATCATTCTCAAGCTTCCTTTTTGAACACTAGTGTAAGTAAAATTGGACGGTTAACATCCCGTTATGATGATTTGAGTGAGTTATATGTTTTAGAATATAACTAACTAGGGTGGTAACGCGAGTTCTCTCGTCCCTTTTGGGATAAGAGGACTTTTTTTATTGATATTGAAGCAAGGCAAACAATGTCTGGTGATAGAAGTTTTTACTGCTATCGCTTGGGAAGTTTTTTGAGGAATAATTAAAGGAGGAACAAACAATGGACTATAAAGAAACACTACTGATGCCCAAAACCGATTTCCCGATGAGGGGCAATTTACCGAACAAAGAGCCTAAGATGCAGGCAGGATGGGAGCAAGACCATCTCTATCAAATGGTACAGGAAAGAACCAAAGATCGACCGCTTTATGTCTTGCACGATGGCCCCCCATTTGCAAATGGGGATATCCATATGGGTCATGCATTAAATAAAGTGTTAAAAGATTTTATTGTCAAATATAAATCGATGTCTGGTTTTCATGCACCATATGTACCAGGTTGGGATACACATGGTTTACCTATTGAGACGGCTTTAGCAAAGAAAAAAGTTAACCGCAAAAAAATGACAACAGCAGAATTTCGGCAAAAATGTGCCGAATATGCCCTAAAGCAGTTGGATAATCAACGGGCACAATTTAAACAATTAGGAGTTCGTGGCGACTGGGACCAACCTTATATTACTTTAAATAAGGAATATGAAGCGGCCCAAATTGAAGTCTTTGGTGAAATGGCGAAAAAAGGTTATATCTATAAAGGGTTAAAACCTGTTTATTGGTCACCGTCTTCAGAATCTGCATTAGCAGAAGCTGAGATTGAATACCAAGATAAACGCTCACCTTCTATTTATGTAGCTTTTGATGTGAAAGAAGGTGGGGAACTATTATCCGGCGATGAGAAATTTGTGATTTGGACAACAACCCCTTGGACACTTCCAGCTAACTTGGCAATTGCTGTTCATGCCGATTTAACTTATGTCGTCGTTGAGGTAAATGGCGATAAATTAATTATCGCAGAAGATCTTCTTGAGACAGTTGCTGAAGAGCTTGAGTGGGAAGATTATCGTATTATCCAATCTTTTAAAGGAGCAGAAGCTGATCGACTCGTGGCTAAACATCCATTCTATGATCGTGATTCATTAGTGATCTTAGCTGATCACGTCACAACTGATGGAGGGACTGGACTTGTTCATACGGCACCAGGTCATGGTGAAGATGACTATCATGTTGCTCAAACATACGGCCTAGATGTTTTATGTCCAGTAGATGAAAAAGGCGTATTCACAGCTGAAGCACCTGGTTTTGAAGGGCTTTTCTATGATAAAGCAAATAAAGCAATTACTGAGTTGCTAGAAGAGAAAGGAGCGTTGCTTTCACTCTCGTTTATTACACACTCATACCCACATGATTGGCGAACGAAGAAACCTGTTATTTATCGAGCAACGAATCAATGGTTTGCCTCGATTAAAGATTTCCGAGCTGATATTTTAGCGGAAATCAATCGAGTCAATTGGTTGCCGAAATGGGGCGAGACTCGTCTGTTCAATATGGTAAAAGACCGTGGGGACTGGTGTATCTCTAGACAGCGTGTTTGGGGTGTCCCAATTCCAGTGTTTTATGGCGAGGATCAAACACCAATTATTACTGATGAAACGATCAAACATGTTGCTCAGTTATTCCGCCAGCATGGTTCTAATATCTGGTTTGAATGGGAAACAAAAGATTTACTACCAGATGGTTTTACCTCTGAGCATAGCCCGAATGGAACCTTTACTAAAGAAATGGATATCATGGATGTTTGGTTTGATTCAGGATCATCACATCAAAGCGTATTAGAAGAACATGATCAATTAAGACGACCTGCTGATCTTTATTTAGAGGGTTCAGATCAATATCGTGGTTGGTTTAATTCATCGCTTTCAACCGCAGTCGCAGTTACAGGAAAAGCCCCTTATCGAGCTGTTGTCAGCCATGGTTTTGCCTTAGATGGGCAAGGACGTAAGATGAGTAAATCAATCGGAAATGTCATTGCTCCAGTCAAAATAATGAACCAATATGGGGCAGATATTTTAAGACTCTGGGTTGCCTCTGTTGATTATCAAGCAGATGTACGAGTATCAGATGAAATTCTTAAACAAACCGGAGAAGGTTATCGAAAAATCAGAAATACTTTCCGCTTTTTACTTGGAAACTTAGCTGATTTTGATCCTCGTAAGGATAAAGTTGAAGAGGATCAACTTGAAGAATTGGATCGTTATATGTTAGTTAAGTTACAGCAAGTGATTAATAAAGTTCTACAAGCTTATGATAACTATGATTTTTCAACTGTTTATAACCAAGTACATCAATTCTGCTCACAAGAATTGAGTGCTTTCTATCTAGACTTTGCTAAAGATATTCTTTATATTGAGCCTGAGGATAGTAAACGACGCCGTTCGATTCAAACGGTTTATTATGAAACACTAATCAGCTTAGTTAAATTAATGACACCCATTTTAACACATACAGCTGAAGAGGTATGGAGTCATATCCCACATGAATCAGAAAAATATGTTCAATTAACAGATATGCCGACACCACGTGAATTGAATAACAGCCAGGCATTAATTGAGAAGTGGGATCACTTTGCAGCTGTTCGTCACGATGTCTTAAAAGCACTTGAAGAAGCTAGAAGTGATAAAGTGATTGGTAAATCACTTGAAGCCAAAATTACGCTTACACCAAAAGATGAAAAAACAAAGGCTCTATTATCTGAGATGGATCGGCTTGATCAATTATTCATTGTATCAAAGGTTGAATTTGTGCCTGAGGTCAATGATCAATCAGGTGGCTACGAATATGTCCATGTTCAAGTTGAAAAATATGACAAAGAGAGATGTGACCGTTGTTGGATTATTTCCGAAACAGTTGGTCAAAACGAGCAGCACCCAGACCTTTGTGCCCGATGCGCTGATATTGTTGAAAAATATTATTAAAAATATAGAGCTGTTGCACAATGTAAGAAAAAGCTGTGCAACAGCTTTTTACATTACAAAATAAAATGCTTACAAAGAGGGTTACACTAAAGAAATAGACAAGAGCATATCTTTATAAGACTATTTTCCAATTATAGTATAAAGATTTTCCTTATATCCCTAACACCCAATATACAATGGATTCAGATTGAGATAGTGTAATTGCCTTATTGTTTGTGTTTCAAATAAAATGGTTTCATGCTTTGATGGGTTCTAAAGTTGATCGTGTTAAAAGTATCAGTATTCATTGATGAGCACGTACATAATATCTTTCCTTTTGTTCATACTTATAGCGGGAGGTATGCCACTTGATGAAGCCGTTTTTAATCACTTGTCTTGTTGTATGGGGGTTGCCCTCTGCCCAACCTATTGAAATATCTGATCCTTTAACCATCACTCATCAAGGAGAAACACTTGCTACCATTTATCGTGAAAACTTCTCTTTATTTCTTGCTGGGATTCCTATAATAGATGTGGATAAGCTCGATCGGTTCATTGAAGAACTTGATCAACAGGTTTATACTGAACCTGTAAATGCTGTCATTAATGAACAAGGAGAGATCGAATCAGGACAATCAGGGTACAGATTGCACAAAAAAGAATTTCAAAATCAGTTTTATACCTATTTTGTCGGGCATAGTTCTGCTACTTTGGAAGTGCCAGTGTTGGACATTTATCCAAAGGTAGACAGTGAATTGCTCGCCAATATTCGGGTGCAAAAAATTGGCCAGTATGTTACTTATTTTAATGTGAATAATCAAAATCGCACGCACAATATTCAACTTTCCGCAGAAGCCCTAGACAACTATGTGATCTTTCCTAATGAAGTATTTTCGTTTAACGAAGTAGTGGGGGAACGAACGGCAAAGAGGGGATATAAACGTGCTCCTGTCATTGTGAAAGGCGAATTGTCAGAAGGGGTTGGCGGTGGAATCTGCCAAGTGTCATCAACATTGTTTAATGCTGTTGATGGTGCAGGACTTGAGATTATCGAGCGCTATACGCATAGCCGACGTGTCGAGTACGTTCCCCCTGGACGTGACGCGACGGTAAGCTGGCATGGTCCTGATTTTCGCTTTCAAAACAAATATAACCAGCCGATATTGCTCCGTTCAAAGCGTTATGGGGGAATGATCGTAGTCACCCTTCATTCATCTGACGTCATTAATTATGATTCTCGCTCAGTTCCAAAGGCACCAACAAAAATACCGAAAGAAATCAACACAGAAGATTGAAACTAAAGCTGTAGGAGATGATTAATATCTCTATCCAGTTTTTATCACAGGATCCAGTAGTGCATTACTTAACAACAAGCTTAGCTTCTTTTACAGCCGATTTGATTATCTTTAAAAATGGCTTAAATCGATTGCCTTTCAGCTGTTTCCAGCATTTCAATCGGAGCTAGTAAGAAGCTTTGCTAAAGTTCTTTAAGTTTTATCACAGATAACCGTCCGTAGAACTCGGGGCAACAACGGGTTACTCACCCCATCGAAAGGATTTGGGACTGGGGCTCAGAATAAGTAAGACACTTATTCTTGCGATGCAAATGCTTCGTAGCTTTCCGACTCGCCCCACCGAAGACATTTGCGATTACTCGTCTCACCGAAAACATCTGCATGACCTACATCCTGTGGACCCAATTCCCACTGATTGAAGTTTCGTTTTATATTATTAATGACTCAAAGATTCTTCGGAACGTAAGCTCCCAAATGAGTTAATCATCACTAGCTATAATGTATGCTTAGTTGATAGAAGAACTCATTTTTTTTGTGCCCTAAAGTTGAGGATATAACTTGAAATGTGCTAAAATGCAATATAGTGATTACGTTGTAAAATGGGGGACATATATGGTTTATTATCTTTTAGCCTTACTTATTATTTTACTTGACCAAGTGACAAAATGGCTTGTTTTAGCGAACATGGAAATAAGAGAAAGCATCCCGATTATAGAGAATTTTTTATACATAACATCACATCGAAATTCAGGTGCTGCTTGGGGCATCTTAGCAGATCAGATGATACTTTTCTATGTTATTACAGTCATTGTTATTGTTGTACTTGTCTATTACATCAAACAGTATGCTAAGACAAATAAATGGCTTGGATTTGGCTTAGGTTTGATTTTAGGTGGAGCCATTGGTAATTTTATTGATCGTTTGATTTATCAAGAAGTTGTCGATTTTATCGATGTTTATTTTGGTTCTTATAGTTATCCAATTTTTAATGTTGCCGACTCTGCACTAGTTATGGGTGTGATTATTATTGGAATCTTCATTTTAAAAGATGAGTTTGGAAAGGGCGCTAAAGGAAATGGATAATAATGAATATGTGATTGAATCAACCGAAGAAAATGTACGGATCGATAAGCTAATGAGCACCTTGTTAGCCGACGTATCGAGAGCTCAAATTCAAAATTGGATTAAATCTGGTTTAGTCAAGGTGAATGGAAAAGAGGTCAAGGCTAATCATCGTTGCCAGACAGGACAAAAGGTTATTTGGGAAGAGCCTGAGGCAGAAATGATTAAAATTGAACCAGAAGACCTCTCCCTTGATATTATTTATGAGGATGAAGACCTTATGGTTGTTAACAAGAGAAAAGGGATGGTCGTCCATCCAGCAATAGGTCATTATTCAGAAACATTAGTTAATGGCTTGTTATTTCATACTCAACAATTATCGACGATAAATGGTGAGTTGCGTCCTGGAATTATTCATCGAATCGACCGTGATACAAGTGGCTTGCTAATGGTTGCTAAAAATGATCAAGCTCATCAGGAATTAGCCAAACAACTTCAAGAGAAAAAGGTGAAACGCTCTTATCTTGCTTTAGTGCATGGTGCTATCCCGCACGAATATGGGACAATTGAAGCACCGATCGGGAGAAATCCGAAAGATCGCCAAAGCATGGCTGTTGTATCAAATGGTAAAGAGGCAGTGACTCATTTTGAAGTGATTGAACGAGTGAATCAAAAGTTTACCCTTGTTAGATGTGAGCTTGAAACAGGACGGACACATCAAATTCGTGTTCATATGAAATATATTGGATTTCCAATTGTTGGTGACCCGAAATACGGTCAAAGAAAGACAATTAAAGAAGATGGCCAAGCTCTTCATGCACAAGAATTAGGTTTTGAACATCCACGTACCAAAGAATGGTTCCATTTTAAAGTGGATCCGCCAGAAAGTTTTAATAAATATTTAGCAAAAGCCCGAGAAACTTATTGACTTGTGTAACAATTTCTGAAATAATATAGAGAATAAAATAACCTTTAAATACAGTCCCGTGAGACTGAAAAGGAATGAATGGTTTGCACTTTAAGAAAGTATAACCATTTTAAAGTGTAAAATTTAAGAAAAACAATTGATTTCACAAGACTTTCGACTAAGTTTCCCACATCCCTCGAAAATAAAGATCCATTTACTTCGTGCGATGTATCGCTCTTAGGTTTTCCTTGTCCGATGGGAACGTCGAAGTCAGTATATCAATGTGAATTGAGTTATTCTAAGATACGTCTATTCAAATCCCTTTTCTCACGTGGAGAACAGGGTTTTTTTTGTTAAAGAAATAAAAAACTAGTCTTGAATAGTTAAGTTTTAATGTTCGATTAAGGAGGATAACAATGGAACAGAAGGCTGTTGTCTTAGATCAACCAGCAATTAATCGAGCTTTGACTCGAATTGCCCATGAAATATTAGAACATCATAAAGGAATAGACGATCTTATTCTAGTTGGAATCAAGACACGTGGTGTGCCTTTGGCTAAAAGACTCCAGCGTAAAATCCGACAGATTGAAGGTGTAGACATCCCGATTGGGGATATCGATATTACCCTTTATCGTGATGATTTAAGTCATGTGACAGAGCAAGCTGAACCCACAGTGAATACAGCCGATTTCCAAATAAATATTGACGGAAAAAAAATCATTCTTGTTGATGATGTGCTATATACAGGCCGAACCGTTCGCGCAGCTATGGATGCCTTGATTGACTTGGGTCGTCCAGCTCAAATTCAATTAGCCGTATTGGTTGATCGCGGTCATCGAGAATTACCCATCCGAGCTGATTTTATTGGAAAGAATATACCAACTTCTCAAGCAGAGGTTGTCATTGTGACACTAGAAGAAACAGATGGTACAGATTTAGTTAGTATTTACCAAAAATAAATAAACTTTTTTAGAAACCTTTAAACCAAGTCCCGTGAGGCTTGCAAGGTTGTATAGGGATACGTGTGTGTACTTACACATGATTTAAAGCCTCTTTGCAACTTTGCAAAGAGGCTTTTTGTTTTAAGTAAGATCTGAGTAGATAGAAAGAGGAGGAAGTGTCAAATGAAAAGATTAGATATGGTAATGGATGTAGGAGATATACCGAAAAAAACAAAGTGGTTGATGTTAAGTTTACAACATTTATTCGCCATGTTTGGTTCAACAGTTCTTGTACCATTTTTAACAGGATTATCACCCTCTGTTGCGCTTATTTCAAGTGGATCGGGTACAATTGCTTATTTATTTATAACAAAAGGGAAAATTCCTGCTTATCTAGGATCTAGCTTTGCCTTTATTACACCACTAATCATGGCCATTGGTATGACTGATGCTGGAGTGGCAGGAGCAATGATTGGTAGTTTTATGGCAGGTTTGGTTTATGGCACACTTGCTCTTTTAATCGGTGCTTTTGGTTTAGATTGGCTGATGAGAATTTTACCACCCATTGTTGTGGGTCCAGTTATTGTTGTTATTGGATTAGGATTAGCACCAACAGCGATTGATATGGCCATGAATGTAGATGGTGTTTATAGTGGACAACACTTTTCAGTAGCGATTGTGACCTTAATTGTCACAATAATTGGTTCATTATTCTTCAGAGGATTTTTCGGACTTATTCCTATTTTAATTGGCATCGTTATAGGTTATATTTATGCACTTATTATAGGTATTGTTGATACAACAGCTATATCTGAGAGTTGGAATCAGATTATTAGTGCCAGCTCAGCAGGAGAGTTTTTCAGTGCGATTTTTGTAATGCCGGAATTTGTTATTCCTTTCGTCCATTACTCACCTTTCGCTGTCTTTAATTGGAGCATTGTTGCAGTTATGGTCCCTGTGGCATTAGTTACAATTGCTGAACATATCGGCGATCAAATGGTGCTATCTAAAGTTGTTGGACGTAATTTTATTAAAGAGCCAGGCTTACATCGTTCACTTTTGGGGGATGGTGTTGCAACGTTGATTGCTTCATGTTTAGGGGGACCGCCAAATACAACTTATGGTGAAAATATTGGTGTTTTAGCGATTACAAGAATTTTTAGTGTGTTTGTTATCGGTGGAGCTGCTGTACTAGCGATTTTGTTTGGCTTTATTGGGATTATTTCAGATGTCATCATGTCGATTCCAACACCAGTTATGGGCGGTGTTTCGATTCTATTGTTTGGTATTATCGCTTCTAGTGGTTTAAGAATGTTGATCGATAATCAAGTTGATTTAGGCAATAATCGAAATTTAATTGTAGCTTCTGTTATTTTAGTGCTTGGGATTGGTGGGGCATTAGTTAAATTCACCGTCTTCGGAGTGGAGTTTGAAATTGCTGGAATGGCGTTAGCAGCTATCATTGGTGTTGTGTTAAACCTAGTTTTACCAGATAAAGAAGCTGGATATGGAAATGGAAATATGTTTGAAACAGATCAGACGACAGAATAGTTGTCTACAGACTAGCGATATTAAATGAGCTAGTCTTTTTTACAAGCAAAATTAAATGATTGGTAAAAAGCAGTAGAAGTGCGTGTTCAAAATGGGAAGTGAAAAAGACTGAGAGATTCGATGTGTCATGTTTAGCGGACTTTTTGAACATTTTCTAGAACAAATTAAATTAACGAGGTGAAAATGAATGAATAACTTTGTCTCCATGAAAACAATGCAAACAGAAGAAATTCTCCATTTAATCAAACAAACAGATCGTTTCGCGAATGATGGATTATCAAAAACAGAAACAGATAAAAAACGTTTTGTTACAAATTTATTCTATGAACCAAGTACACGAACGAAATTGAGCTTTGAAGTTGCCGAGAAAAAATTAGGCTTTGAAGTAATAGATTTTCAGGTCGATTACTCGAGTGTACTTAAAGGTGAATCTGTTTATGATACGGCAAAGACTGTTGCATCAATCGGAGCGGAGGCGGTTGTTATTCGTCATCCTTTAGATAATACCGTACAGGAACTTGCTGAGCAGTTAGATATCCCAGTTATTAATGCCGGAGATGGTGCAGGTGAACATCCGACGCAATGCCTGTTAGATATTTACACCATGTATAAAGAATTCGGCGATTTAAAGGGATTAAATATACTTATTGTTGGTGACATTGTCCATAGTCGTGTGGCGCGCTCCAATGCTTATGCTCTTCGAACCTTAGGTGCTAATGTCTCTTTTGCTTCTAAACCAGAGTGGCAAGATCAACGATTAGATTTTCCTTATGTTGAGTTGGATGATGCGATTGAAACCAGTGATGTTGTCATGTTGCTACGGATTCAATCAGAACGACATGATCAACCCAAACCAATAGAAGACAATAACTATTTGGAGAAATACGGTTTAACCATTGAACGAGAAAAAAGAATGAAAAAGACGGCTATTATCATGCATCCTGCCCCTGTCAATCGTGGTGTGGAAATTGATGATTCACTGGTAGAGTGCAAACGGTCAAGAATTTTCAAACAGATGGAATACGGTGTTTATGCTCGAATGGCTGTACTTGATCATCTATTAAATAAGGAGGAACCACAATATGGCGACAATTATCAAACAGTGCTCGCACACGTTGACTAATATTGAATCAGAAAAAATTGATCTCAAGATTGAGCAGGGAAAAATAATTGAAATATCAAAGCATATTAGTGAAAAATCAGGTGACCGTGTGATTGAAGCACATGGAAAGCTAATTGCCCCTGGCTTTGTAGATGTCCATGTTCATCTACGTGAGCCTGGCGGTGAAGCGAAGGAAACCATTTTGACGGGAACAGAAGCTGCCGCACGTGGGGGTTACACAACGATTTGTGCAATGCCTAATACACATCCGGTACCAGATGATGAAATAAATCTTAGTCATTTAGTTCAAAAAATAAAGCAAACAGCATTAGTTAATGTGCTGCCATATGGTTCAATGACAAAAGGCTTACAAGGTAAGGAACTCGTTGATTTTAAAAGTTTGGCTGACAAGGGTGCTTTTGCTTTTACAGACGATGGTGTGGGTATTCAATCAGCAAATGACATGCTTAAAGCGATGCAAGCAGCAAAACAGTTAAACAAGGCGATAGTTGCTCATTGTGAAGATAATTCATTGATTCATAATGGAAGTGTCCATCAAGGAGAGGTCAGTGAGCGACTAGGTGTAAATGGAATTCCTTCAATTTGTGAGTCTGTTCAAATTGCTCGTGATGTCTTGCTGGCTGAGGCAACAGGTTGTCATTATCATGTTTGCCATGTCAGTACGAAAGAATCTGTCAGGGTTATCCGTGACGCCAAACGGGCGGGCATTCATGTGACGGCAGAAGTCACACCACATCATCTCTTATTAAATGAAACAGCCATTAAAGCGAAAGACACGAACTTTAAAATGAATCCACCTTTACGGGCAAAAGAAGATCAAGTTGCCCTGTGGGAAGGCTTGCTGGATGGAACGATTGATTTTATTGCAACAGATCATGCACCGCACACTGCACTCGAAAAATCACAGCCACTTGAACAAGCGCCATTTGGGATTGTTGGTTTAGAAACAGCTTTTGCCCTACTCCATACGCATCTGGTTGAAAAGGGTAAGTGTACACTTGAACAACTGATCGATTGGATGAGTAAAAAACCTGCTGCTGTTTTTGGCTTAGCAAAGGGAGTTATTGAGACAGGTGCTGATGCAGATCTTGTCCTGTTGGATTTAACAGATCAATGGTCAATTGATCCAGAAACATTTAAGTCTAAAGGGAGAAACACACCCTTTTCTAATTGGGATGTCAGTGGAAAACCTGTTTTAACAATGGTTGCTGGTCAAGTCGTATATCAAGAGATGTAAAAATAGGATCGAAAGGGGATAGATGTGAATGGAACAGTTAGAGGTTTCTGTTGAACAAGTTGAACGGATTGCAAAGCAAACGATAAAACTTAATTTGAAACTTGATTTAGAACGGTTAAGCAAATTTAAGCCTGGACAATTTATTCATATTAAGGTGACACATGGAACAGAATATATGCTAAGACGTCCGATTTCGATTGCCAATATTGATCTTGATCGACAAGTTCTTACCGTCATTTTCAAAATATTTGGTGAGGGAACTAGAATCATGGCTCAATTACAAGTCGGACAGCTACTTGATATCCTCATTCCCTGTGGAAATGGCTATCCGATTGAAGATCTCAAGATTAAACACGCCCTTTTAATTGGTGGTGGCGTGGGTGTCCCACCCCTTTACTATCTTGCTAGAAAACTAGTTGAAAAAGGGATAAAGGTTACAACCATTATTGGTTTTCAGACTAAAGATGATATTTTTTATCAAGCTGAATTTAAAGCATTAGGTTCATGTTTTGTGACAACAGATGATGGGAGCTATGGTCATAGGGGATTTGTTACGGATGTGATTGAACAAGAAACCATTGATTTCGATTATTATTTCAGTTGTGGACCTACAGCGATGTTAAAGACTGTACAAAACAAATTAGATCATTTCCCGGGCTATATTTCACTCGAAGAACGAATGGGTTGTGGGATTGGGGCTTGCTATGCATGTATTGTTCCATCGACTGATGGTAAAGAATATAAGAAGATTTGTGTTGATGGACCTGTGTTTGGAGCAAGTGAGGTGATGATCTAATGAATCTATCCATTGACTTACCTGGGTTAAGCTTGAAAAATCCAATTATGCCTGCGTCGGGTTGTTTTGGTTTTGGTAAAGAATATAGTCAATTCTATGATCTTAGCCAATTAGGGGCAATTATGATTAAGGCAGCGACACTTGAATTACGTTTGGGTAACCGAACGCCGCGAGTAGCAGAAACTTATGCCGGGATGTTAAATGCCATTGGCTTACAAAATCCAGGTGTTGAAGCCATTATTGATCAAGAACTTCCCTTCTTAAAACACTATGACTTACCTGTAATTGCTAATGTTGCAGGGAGTACGATTGAGGAATATGAGCAAGTGGCTAAAAGATTGCGCCGGACAAATGATATAGCCGCAATTGAACTGAATATTTCTTGCCCAAATGTCAAAGAAGGCGGTGTTCAGTTCGGAACAGATCCAGACGTTGCAGCTGAGGTGACCCAACGGGTTAAGGAAGCTAGTCATGTGCCTGTTTACGTTAAATTATCACCAAATGTAACGGACATTGTTGCTATTGCTCAGGCAGTTGAACAGGCGGGGGCTGATGGGATCACAATGATTAACTCGTTAACAGGAATGCAAATAGATTTGAATAAACGACAACCGTTATTAGCAAATCAAGTGGGAGGTTTGACGGGACCGGCAATCAAACCAGTTGCGATTCGAATGATCTATCAAGTTTTTCAAGCTGTTAAGATACCTGTCATTGGTATGGGGGGTATAACGAAGGTAGAGGACGTTTTAGAATTTTTATTAGCTGGTGCTAGTGCAGTTGCGATTGGAACAGCTAATTTTCAGAATCCCATGATTTGTGCAGAGATTATTGACCAACTCCCTGCTTGTTTAGAGAAATACGGATTTAAATCAGTCGAAGACGCGATTGGAAAGGGGCATCAAGATGGGTAATCCTATATATCTAGCCTTAGATTTTAATGATTGGCAAGAAACTGAACAATTTTTAGACAAACATCAACTTGATCGAGTTGCTGTAAAGGTGGGAATGGAGTTATTTTATCACGAGGGACCAGATGTCATTAAACGTTTGCGAGATCGTGGTCATGATATTTTTCTAGATATTAAACTTCACGATATACCAACAACCATTTATAAAGCGATGAAAAACATTGCTAAACTAGATGTGGAGTTGACTAATGTTCATGGTTTAGGCGGTGGAGAAATGATCCGTGCGGCTAAAGCGGGTTTACTTGATGGAGCAAAGAATTCAAAGCCACCAGAATTATTAGCTGTTACCTTGTTAACATCGATGCAAAAAGAAGTACTTGAACAAGAATTAAATATTCAGGGTTCAATTGAAGATACAGTGACTCATCTGGCCAAGCTTGCTCAAGACAATGGGGCAGATGGGGTTGTTTGTTCAGCACATGAAGTTCGAGCCTTAAAAGCTATCTGTGGCAGAGCGTTTTTAGCCGTTACCCCTGGCATTCGATTGTTAAATAGTGATTCGGATGATCAGAAGCGGGTAGCAACGCCGGCTTTGGCAAAAAGGAATGGTGCAGATGCACTCGTGATCGGTCGAAGTATTACGTTGGCTGAAGACCCTAAGCAAGCCTATATTATAGCAAAAGAGGAGTGGAACGCATGACAAATCAAGCCAATCAAATTTTAACAGGATTAATTGAAATTGATGCAATTCAAATCAAGGCTGATCATTCTTTTACTTGGACATCAGGAATTAAATCACCGATTTATTGTGATAATCGCTTGACAATCTCTTATCCTGAGATTAGAAAAAAAGTAGCTGAAGGTTTCGCTGCCCAGGTTAAGGCAAAGCAGTTGGATGTTGATGTGATTGTAGGATGTGCAACAGCAGGTATTCCGCATGCCGCGTGGTTAGCCGATTGCTTGGATAAACCTATGGCATATGTAAGAGGGCAAGCAAAAGGTCATGGAAAAGGCAATCAAATCGAGGGCGCAATTCGTCCGGGTGATCGAGTGATTGTTGTCGAAGATCTCATCTCAACAGGGGGATCAGTTCTATCTGTGATCAAAGCGATTGAAGCTGCTGGTGGAATTGTTGAAGCTGTTTTAGCTATCTTTAGTTATGGCTTACAAAAAGCAGCTAATGCGTTTAAACGAGTAAATGTTCCTTGCTATACGTTAGCTAATTTTGATCAATTAGTTGATTTATTAATCGTTAAAGAGGAAATTAACGGTCCTGAAGCGGAAAGCCTAATTGAATGGCGTGATCAATTAGATTAAAGAACGGTTTATAAAAGTATTAGCTAATTTATATTTATAACTAACTCAATTTTCGTATCAAAATATTAAGGTTCAGCTAAGATGGCTGAAGGGTGGACCAACGATTAAGTTGATGTATTGACATTGTAAATAGATATTTTGCTGAATCATCCCTTTATTATAAAGCTATCGTTATTAACACGCAGGGGAGATATGTTCCGCTTTCGGAACGAAATAGCGCTCCAAACAGATAAGAAAATTAAAGTCAACATGGGATTGAATACCGACTCCCTCGAACACGGTCAAGGTTTCAGTGTGCAAAAGTTAAGTAGGGCTGTCGTCAAATGCATGATGTACATTTGATGACAGCTTCTTTTTGTGTTAACTGATCTGTTGTATGGTTATTCATCGACTAACAACCCTTTGTAGGAACATCGAAATAAGCCTATCTTTTTAACCCCCATTTAGGAAAGTTGAGTAGTTTGCTATCACTCATTCCAATCAAAAGTTTAAGCTGAAATGTCGGATAGAGCATCTCTATCACTCATTCCAATCAAAAGCACAAAGTGAAATGTCGGATAGAGCGTCTCTATCACTCATTCCAATCAAAAGCACAAAGTGAAATGTCGGATAGAGCGTCTCTATCACTCATTCCAATCAAAAGCACAAAGTGAAATGTCGGATAGAGCATCTCTATCACTCATTCCAATCAAAAGCACAAAGTGAAATGTCGGATAGAGCGTCTCTATCACTCATTCCAATCGAAAGCTCAAAGTGAAATGTCGGATAGAGCGTCTCTATCACTCATTCCAATCAAAAGCACAAAGTGAAATGTCGGATAGAATAGAACCCTCCTACTCAGTCCGATGTTTTGTTCAAATATTCAATTCGAAAAGTTGAATCGAATGTTTCAAACACACTTCTAATATTCATAAAGAAAAGTACTATTGCACAACTTATCCTTCATTGTGCAACGGCTCCTTTTTGCGCTTTACGGGTATTCCAAACTTTGGTAAAATAGCATGAGGATTAATTATATGTAAGCCGTTATGTTGCTAAGGATAATGAAGTTATTAAAGTACAAATTGAAAATATTAACATGATAATACTTTCTATTCAGTTTGGCTAATTTTTTGAAAATTTGACTGCACACACAATGTTTGTTTAGTTGTGTTGAAAGGGGGATGTATGAAACTAAAAATAGCTGGTTTAATAGTTGGTTTATTTACTGGATTTATTATTACAGGGGTATTAAGATTCATTGGGGTTCCTGGTTTGCCAGAGCTGCTTTTTTTAATATTTGGAGAGCCGACTCTTGGTAATAGTATCATTATATTTGCGTTATTAGGATTTCTTTTGTTTATGCTGTTTAGAAAAGATATAAAGAAAAATAAAAATGATCCTGTCTAGTTTGATGGTGATATGTTGTCATCCTTATTATCCTACTTGTCGTTAAAACATAAAATCAGATATGATCATGATAAAGACCCAAAAAGTTAAGCTAAAACATTAACTTTTTGGGTCTACTAAATTATTTTTACAAAAATAGCACATGTCCAGCTAATCTTAAAGGAAAAAGAAGTCCCTAATTCTTCTTCAAGATAGCGGATAGAACGTGAACTCCGGAACAATGCTAGCCATTTTGTCGCCCTAGGATTTAAAAATGAATTTGGACACACTTGATCTAGTCATTGATTCTTTCAGGCCGACTTTTTAATTGATCAATAAATGATCGATCAGGTGTGACAAATAAAGTTTTTTGTTGATCATAAATGACATAGCCTGGTTTGGCGCCATTTGGTTTCTTAACATGGCGAACCTCTGTATAGTCAACAGGGACACTTGAAGATTGACTAGCTTTAGAAAATAAAGCAGCCAATTGTGCAGCCTCGGCTAATGTTTCTTCACTTGGGATATGTGAACGAATTAGGACGTGTGAACCTGGAATATCTTTTGTATGAAGCCAAATATCTCGGGACTCTGCCATTTTTGTTGTTAAATAGTCGTTCTGTTTATTATTTCTGCCTACATAAATAGGTGTTCCATCAGTCGCATAGAACCTTTCAGGACTTGGTTTTTTCGGTTTATTTTTTAGCTTATTATTTTTTCGTTTTACTTTTAAATAACCTTCTTCTCTTAACTCATTTCTTATTTCCTCAATGTCTTCTAGACGTGCTGTCTCTAATTGTTGAATCAGCTGTTCAAAGTAATTGATTTCAGCCCTTGCCTTATCAATCTCTATCTTTAGTTTTCTTTTTGATGTTTTTAATTTTTGATAGGTTTTAAAATAACTTTGTGCATTTTCACTTGGTGTTTTATTTGGGTTTAAGTCAATAGTTATTTCAGCTTGGTTTGGATCGTAGTAATCAATGACCGTGACTTGATGATCGCCTTTTTTTACCAAATGAAGGTGAGCTGTTAAAAGTTCACCATATTTTTGATAGCTCTCTGCCTGCTCCGCCTTTTTTAATGTTTGCTGTTGTTTCTTAATTTTACGTTGATTTCGCTCCCACTCATTTCTAAGTAAACGATTAAGATCGCCTGCTTGTTGCTTAACTCGATCACGACTAGCTTTATCTTGATAAAATTGATCAATCATTCCACTTACTGTCTCAAATCTTTCAATTTTTCCAGTGAAAGATTCGAGTTCAAGGACATGAAAGTCTTCTTTCTTATCGTGGTGGATAAGTGGAGAAAAATCTCCCTGTTTAACTTGATCAAGTCGCTTAACAAGTGAATGAGTAACGGATTGAGCGGAATCTGTTTCAGCACTCATACACACGTCATTAGCAATTAATGGTGAGATTCCCATCAAAGACTGAACAAGAGTCTGAGCGAATGGTTTATCTGATTGACTGAGGATATCTAAAATCGTCGATTGATCTGCTGTCAAAGGATTTATTTTATTTTGAGCAGGTGGATACAGATAGTTTTGTCCAGGCAAAACAGTACGATAACGACTCTGGTTTGGAGATATATGCTTAATACTGTCTAAAATATGAGTCTTTTCCTGATCAATTAAAATAATGTTGCTATGTTTACCCATGATTTCAATCATGAGTTTTTTCTTGACTTCATCACCAATTTCATTTTTACCCCGAAGATAAAACTCAATGATTCGTTCATTCTCATATTGTTCAATGGACTCAATAAAACTTCCCACTAAATGCTTTCTTAAAACCATGCAAAACATCGGCGGTTCAGCTGGATTTTGATATTTTGACTGGGTCAAGTGAAGCCGTGCATAGGTTGGATGTGCCGATAACAATAATTGATAATTCTCACGGTTATTCCTAATTAAAAAAATGAGTTCCGTGTTTGTCGGTTGAAATATTTTTAAAATACGGCCAGAAGAAAGTTGTTGATTTAATTGTCTAGTAACTGCATTTGTAACGATACCGTCAAATGCCATAATGATCACCCCATTTCACATATTATAGCATGTTTTGCTTTGGACATGCATATGATCAATACGAGCAAAAGGTATTGGGGGGATACTTTGTGAAATGGTATGCGGAGACCGTGCCTGACATATTAAAGAATTTTGGTAGTCAAGTTGACACTGGATTATCTAATGGAATTGTAAAAAAAAGATTAAAGCAATTTGGTGAGAACCAACTGGCTGAGCCCAAACGTCAACTAGGAATCGCATTGTTTTTCAAGCAGTTTAAAGATTTTATGGTCATTGTACTGCTGATTGCAACGTTTATTGCAGCTTATTTAGGTGAAGTTATCGATGCAATCGTTATTGTTATCATTGTCTTGATCAATAGTTTACTAGGCTTTCTTCAAGAACAACGTGCTGAAAAATCACTCGCTAAACTGAAACAGATGGCAAATCCAGTTGCCAATGTTCGAAGAGACGGTCAATGGGTCACGATCCCTTCAAATGAAGTTGTTATTGGTGATATCGTCCGATTGAAAAGTGGTGACCGAGTTGTTGCAGATATGAGAATTATTAACAGTACTCATTTATCTATTGAAGAATCGGCAATAACAGGGGAAACATTACCAATTGCTAAAACAAGTGAAGTGATTAGGCAAGAGCAATTAAATATTGGGGATCAAACAAACATGGCTTTTATGAGTTCACTTGTAACAACAGGTCATGGTATTGGTGTGGTGGTTGCAACAGGAATGGACACCATGGTCGGGCAAATTGCAGATTTAATCGTTCAATCACCTAAACAAAAAACACCATTAGAAAAAAGGTTGCAGTATTTAGGAAAATTCCTTATTTTTATTTCAATATTACTCACTTCATTAGTTGTTGCGATCGGGATATGGCAGGGACAACCAGCCTATCAAATGTTTCTTTCCGGTATTTCATTAGCCGTTGCTGTTATTCCAGAGGGGCTTCCGGCCATTGTAACAGTCGTTTTATCACTTGGTGTTCAGAGAATGATTAAGAAAAAAGCCATTGTTCGAAAGTTAAATGCCGTTGAAACACTTGGCAGTACTTCCGTAATCTGTTCAGATAAAACAGGCACATTAACTGAAAATCGGATGACTGTTGTTGACCTATATTTAAATCAGCGTCACTTTGAAGTTAGTGGCGGCTATCGTCTAACTGGATTAATCACGCAAACCGCCAATCAAACAGAATCCAAGATGTTGGATCGGCTGTTAAGCTACAGCTCTATCTGTGGTAATGCTGATTTAATTGATAAGCCTGATGGCCCAATAATTGAAGGTGACCCAACTGAGGTTGCGATTATGATGGCAGCTGCTAAAAAAGATCTAAACCTGATTCGGAATGAGCAAATCAATAAGATTATTGATTTTCCATTTGATTCAACGAGGAAAAGGATGTCTGTGGTCATCAAGGACAATAACCAGTATATTGGAATTGTTAAAGGCGCACCTGATTTATTACTACAAAGAGCAAATCAAATCGAGGAAAATGGACAGGTCATCAAGCTTGATCAAAAACGGCGTCAAAGAATTGAAGCGGAAATAAAATCCATGACCCAAAAAGCTTACCGTACAATCGCACTCTGTATTAAGCCCCTTCAAAAGGTTGATCAGATTAAAGTAGAGCAAGTTGAACAGGATTTGATATTTGTCGGCTTGATTGGAATGGTCGATCCACCCCGACCTGAGGCAAAGCAGGCTATTGAGCAATGTAAACTAGCTGGTATCAAAACCATTATGATAACAGGAGATCATGCAGAAACAGCGAGTGCGATTGCTAAAGAATTAATGATTCTTCCTGCAAATGGACAAGTGATAACGGGTGAAAAACTAGATCAAATGTCAGATGAGCATCTAGCTCAACAACTTGATCATACTTATGTCTTCGCACGTGTTACACCAAGGGATAAATTAAGGATTGTCCAAGCTTTACAAAGTAATGGACATGTCGTTGCAATGACAGGTGATGGTGTGAATGATGCTCCGGCACTGAAGACCAGTGATATTGGAGTTAGTATGGGGAAAGCTGGTACAGATGTAGCCAAAGAAGCTTCTGATTTGATTTTATTAGATGATAACTTTGCTACGGTAGTAGGTGCTGTAGAAGAGGGGCGACATATTTATGAGAATATTAGGAAATTCATTCGTTATTTATTAGCTTCCAATGTTGGTGAGATATTGGTTATGTTATTTGCTATGATTGTTGGGCTTCCTTTGCCATTGCTGCCTGTGCAAATTTTATGGGTTAATCTTGTTACAGATGGTTTACCCGCCTTAGCATTGGGCATGGATCAGTCTGAAAAGGATTTAATGGAACAAGCCCCTCGACCGTTAAAAGAAGGTATTTTTGCACGAGGGCTTGGATTTAAAATTATATCGAGGGGTTTTCTAATTGGGATGGTTAGTTTTATAGCCTTTGTTATCGCTTATCAAAATGGCGCACAGTCACTGCCTTATGCGAGAACGATTGCTTTTATGACTTTAGTTATAGCACAACTGATACATGTCTTTGATTGTCGAAATCATCGATCTATTTTTGATCGTCACCCGTTTGGTAATCGCTATTTAGTTGTTGCCGTTCTTTCTTCTGTTGCATTACTGATTCCAGTTATATATATAACTCCTATTCAGACAATCTTTTATACGGTTGCTTTAACAGGTAAGGATTGGTTGACCATTTTAGTGTTTAGTTCAATTCCAACGATTATTTTTGGTTTTACAAAACGATAGAAGATTGTGTATAATGTTTGATAACAAAGGATAGCCTAGTTTGACTATCCTTTTTCTTTTTCCTTTTATTGAATGCCATTCAATAAAAGGCTTTAATCCATATAGGATGTGAAAAAAATGGTTCTAAGTATGACCGGTTTTGGTCAAGTTAAGCGGGTAGTCGGTGAGACAAAACTAAATGTTGAAATCAAAACAGTTAACCATCGTTTTTTGGATCTTTCATTAAATATGTCTACCTTATTTAATCCATATGAGGAACAAATTAAAGCTGTGATCCGATCACACTTTAAACGAGGCCGCATAGAGTTATACATATCTAGCGAAGGAAAATCGTTAGAAAATCAAACGATTATGATTAATTGGGCACTTCTAGATCAGTACCATCAAGTGATTGAATCTATTGAAACGACCTATCCAGAAACTTCTCATCTGCTAACGAAAGGTCTTCCAGAATTTACAGATGTTCTTCAAGTAACTAAGGAGGAGCAGAAGAATAATCTATTGTTCGATGAAATCATTGAGATGGTTAAAGAGGCTTGTACACAGGTGAAACAGATGCGGTTGATAGAAGGCAAAAAATTAGCAAAGGATATTCATAGTCGGGTAGAGCAGATAAAAGAGTTAGTTGACAAATTAGCTGCTTTACGTTTAGATATTAAAGATAAGCACTATCAACGGATGGTTGAGCGGTTAAACGATTTATTAGCTAAGCAAGGTCTGTCACAAGATGAACGATTCTATCATGAATTAGCAATAATTGCTGAAAAAGGAGATTTGACTGAAGAGCTGATCCGAATTGACAGCCACACTAATCAAATCGAATCCTCGTTAAAGGCAGATGGTGAAATCGGTAGAAATCTGGATTTTATTTGTCAGGAATTAATTCGCGAGGCAAATACAATTGGTTCAAAGGCAAATGATCCTATTATTAGTGAATATGTTATTGAATTGAAGGCAACAATTGAAAAAGTAAAAGAACAAGTTCAAAATATAGAATAATCGTTTTAAATTTTGTTTATTTATACTATAATGAGAAGGATAAGATTCAATAAGGGATCGATAATTTAATTGAATCTAGGAGGGGAATTAAGTTGAATTTAAGGTTAATTAATGTTGGCTTTGGAAATGTAGTTTCAGCCAATCGAATTATTACCATCGTTTCACCAGAATCAGCACCGATTAAAAGAATTATTTCAGTAGCTAGAGATAACAATAAATTAATAGATGCTACTTATGGACGAAGAACTCGTGCAGTTATTATTACAGATAGTGATCATATCGTTCTATCTGCCGTTCAGCCTGAAACTGTTGGACAACGTGTACTCACCCATGAAGAAGAACTGGATGAATAATAATGTTGTGTTACTCAGTTGAAAAAGGGGTTTAACGCGACTAACCTTTCATATCTTACGAATAGGAAAAATAAATCTGTTTATCAAAGGATAGGCAAATTTAAGTTTTTACAGCATTGGAAGGTATACTGATCTATGGCTCGTGACACAAGTGATTTTGCCATAAGACCTTGTCGATTTGCTAAGTTTTTTTGAAAGATTAAATAGGATCACAGGGTGAATGAAGTCCTGTTGATTGTTAGAATGTAGGGGGATCAAATCGTTGATTGAGCAGAAAGGGATTTTATTTATTTTATCAGGACCATCTGGTGTTGGAAAAGGGACTGTAAGAAAAGCTTTATTTGAAAAAAATACGACTTTACAGTATTCTATCTCAATGACAACACGTTCAAAGAGATCGGGTGAACAAGAAGGTGTTGATTATTTTTATCGTTCTAAAGAAGAATTTGAAGAAATGATTAAAAATAATCAATTACTTGAGTATGCAGAGTACGTAAATAATTATTATGGGACACCTCGTCAATATGTAGAGGAAACGCTAGATCAAGGAAATGATGTTTTTCTTGAAATTGAAGTTCAAGGTGCCCTTCAAGTTAAGGAAAACTTTCCAGAAGGTGTTTTTATCTTCTTATCACCACCGAACTTGGAGGAATTAAAAAACCGAATTATTAGCCGGGGAACAGAAACGGAAGCCCTTGTGATGAATCGTTTAAGAGCAGCTAAAGATGAAATTGAACTCATGGATGCCTATGATTATGTCGTTGTTAACGATTATGTTGATCATGCAGTTGAAAAAGTTCAAGCCATTGTAAAAAGTGAGCACTGTAAACGAGAACGAGTCGCAAGCCAATATAAAAAATTGTTGGAGGTGACCCAATTATAATGTTAGAGCCATCGATTGACCAATTACAAACAAAGATTAACTCGAAATACACTTTAGTCACACTATCAGCTCAACGGGCACGACAAATTAAGAATCATAAAATTCTACAAATTGAAGAACCAAAATCAGTGAAAAATGTCGGTATTGCCTTAGAAGAAATTTACGCAGGGAAATTAACTTATACTTCTGCCGATTGAAATAAAAGACAGTGAGAGACTCGTCTAAAAATGAACCCCTCGTTTGCCATTTGACAGACGAGGGGTAAATTTATTATTAAGCTGAGAATACTAGTGACTTCGGTCATTAGTACTTCAATCATACATGCTATTCACTTATAATCAAATCTAATAAAGGATGAGATCAAATGTTAGCAAATAAGAAAATTGTTTTAGGTGTAACAGGTGGAATTGCTGCCTACAAGGCCATTGCTTTAACAAGTAAATTGTCACAAGCGGGTGCGGTTGTTCAAGTTATTTTAACTGAAGGCGCCCAACAATTTGTCACCCCCCTTTCATTTCAAGCTATTTCTAGACAACCTGTCTATTTAGATACTTTTGATGAACTTGATCCTAAAAAAATTCAACATATTGATTTGGCAGATTGGGCAGATCTATTTATTATTGCTCCGGCAACAGCAAATATCATCGGTAAATATGCCAACGGGATTGCTGATGATATGCTTTCAACAACTTTATTAGCAACAAAGGCACCTGTTTACATTGCTCCAGCGATGAATGTTGATATGTATCAACATCCAGCTGTTCAACACAATCTTGATATTTTAGCCAAGCGAGGCGTTCAATTTGTTGATCCCAATGAAGGTTATTTAGCCTGTGGTTATACTGGGAAAGGTCGTTTGGCAGAACCAGAAGAGATTGTCGCATATTTAGAAAAAAAATTAACGCAAAAAAAATTATTAGCAGGCAAAAAACTTTTGGTTACAGCAGGTCCCACCCAAGAGCAAGTTGATCCAGTTAGATATTTAACAAACTATTCATCTGGAAAAATGGGCTTCGCGATTGCAGAAGTAGCAGCAAATATGGGAGCTGATGTCACATTGATAGCCGGTCCTGTTCATTTGCCAACACCTAATGGAGTGAATCGAGTTGATATTATTTCAACTGAGGAGATGTATCAAACGGTTCTAGAGCAATATCCTGATCAGGATATTGTCATTAAATCAGCCGCGGTTTCTGATTATCGTCCAGTGACTCAATATAAGGAAAAATTAAAGAAACAAGCTGAACGAATGACTTTAGAATTAGAAAGAAACCATGATATTCTAAAAACGTTAGGTGAGCAAAAGGAGCGGCAATATTTAGTTGGCTTTGCCGCAGAAACAAATGATGTTAAGCATTATGGTCAAGAGAAATTGCTCAAGAAAAACTTGGATGCCATTGTTATTAATGATGTTTCTAAAGAGGGGATCGGTTTTGGATCGGATAATAATGAAGTGCTTATTTTAACAAAGGATGGTACAGAAATAAAAGTTGATCAAACGAGTAAAGTAGCGATTGCTAATCACCTCCTTAACCATATTGCTGATCAAATAGGAGTAGAAGGCGAGTGAATATCGCCAAAGTTGTTGTCGATGTACCCGCATCACAAACGAATAAAATTTATGACTATTCGATCCCAGAGCATTTAATTGGAATAATTGAAGTTGGTATGCGTGTTATTGTTCCATTTGGTCCACGGACCATTATGGGTTATGTATTGGACTTAACGGACCATTCAGATGTTAAACAATTAAAAGCAATCAAAAGTTTGATGGATTTTTCACCGATCTTAACGAAAGAACTCATTCAATTAGGAAAATGGCTCGCTGACTATACGATGAGCTTTTATATTTCGGCTTTTCAAGCCATGCTGCCGCAAGCTTTAAAGGCGGATTATCAAAAGTTACTCCATCGCTTAACAACTGCTTTATTACCTGAACCACTAGAAATTGCTTTTGCAGGAAGAGATTATCTTGATGTTGAAGAATTAAATAAATTTGACCTTCCTTTAACGATCGTAAAGAAAAGCATTGCAGATGGTGATGTGGAGATGATCTATCAGGTTAATCGCAGGGATAATTATAAAAAACAAATGATGGTAAAAAAGAGTGCAACAATTGAGCAGTTAGATGAATATGGAGCTAATTTATCCAATCGGGCAAAAAAACAACGGCTACTTGTTCAATATTTAGCTGATCTCAATGAACCCATCTCATTAAAAACGTTTTTGGCAAAAATGAAGACAACACGGCAGACCCTTCAACCCCTTATTGATCAGAAGCTAATTAAGCTCTATGAGGAAGAGGTCTATCGTCACCCCTTTGATGATCAGAGCATTCAGAGAACTGAGCCATTAGCATTAAAGGAACAACAAAAAAAGGCACTAGAATCAATTACTGCAACATGTAGCGAACAATCACATGATGTTTTTGTTTTACATGGTGTAACAGGCAGTGGCAAAACAGAAGTTTATTTACAAGCTATTGCTCATGTGATTAGAGAAGATAAAGAAGCCATTGTACTAGTACCTGAAATTTCACTCACTCCACAGATGGTCAATCGTTTTAAAAGCCGATTTGGTTCAGATGTCGCTGTTATGCATAGTGCCTTGTCAAAAGGGGAACGCTTTGATGAGTGGAGAAAGATTCATCGTAAAGAAGTTAAAGTAGTTGTAGGAGCACGAAGCGCCATCTTTGTTCCTTTTGAGAATCTTGGTTTAATCATCATTGATGAGGAGCACGAAGCAAGTTATAAACAAGAAGATCATCCACGCTATCACGTAAAGGATGTGGCGATTGAACGGGCTAAATACCACAGCTGTCCAGTGGTTCTTGGCAGTGCAACACCATCATTAGAGACCTTTGCCCGAGCGCATAAAGAAGTTTACCAGTTGTTACCGATGCCTGAGCGAAGTAATTTTAGTGAGATGCCTCATGTTGAAATTGTCGATATGCGTGATGAATTACATGCGGGTAACCGAACGATGTTCTCAAGAAAGCTCAAAGAAACGATTGAGGATCGATTAGCTAAAAAGGAACAAATCGTTTTGTTCCTGAATCGTCGTGGCTACTCAACATTTGTGATGTGTCGTGATTGTGGAGATGTGATTCAATGTCCACATTGCGATATTTCTTTAACCTATCACCGTAAGCAAAATCGGTTGAAATGCCATTATTGTAATTATCAAGAAGCTGTACCTACTCAATGTCCGAGTTGTGAAAGTGAAACGATTCGTTACTTTGGGACAGGGACTCAAAAAATTGAAGAGGCACTTAATCAGTTGATTCCTGAAGCACGTATTATTCGAATGGATGTTGATACGACAACGAGAAAGGGATCACATGAACGTTTACTTAAACAATTTGGTCAAAAACAAGCAGATATTTTATTAGGAACACAAATGATCGCAAAGGGATTGGATTTTCCAGATGTGACGCTGGTTGGTGTCCTCGCAGCAGATAGTTTATTAAACTTGCCAGATTTTAGAGCTGCCGAAAGGACCTTTCAATTGTTAACACAAGTGAGTGGAAGAGCAGGTCGTCATAAACTTGTCGGAGAAGTGATTATTCAAACGTATACACCAGAACATTACAGTATTGAATTTGCTCGAAATTATGATTATCAAGGTTTTTATGAACGAGAAATGGCATTGAGAAAAGCGTTTCAATATCCGCCTTATTATTATTTAACGTTAATTACTGTTTCGCATCCAAATATCAATAAAGCGCAAGAAGTGACTAGAACGATTAGTCAGCTTTTAGGTAAATATTTATCAAGTGAGACGAAAATTCTGGGTCCAACACCTTCTCCGATTGAGCGGATTAAGAATCGCTATCGTTTTCAATGCATGATAAAATATAAGAATGAACCGAATCAAAGAGAGGTATTAGCCAGAATTTTACTCTATTATGAAGAAATGATGCGTAAAAATGATCTATTGATTCAAATTGATCTTCAGCCCTATCAATTAATGTAGAGAGAGGTTTTAGTGTGAAAAAAATAGTTTTTATGGGGACACCTGATTTTTCAGTTCCGATTTTACAACAAATCATTAAAGATGGTTACCAGGTTGTATTAGTTGTGACACAACCTGATCGACCGAAGGGGAGAAAGCGTGTATTAACGCCTCCACCTGTAAAAGCAGAGGCGATCAAGCATAATATAGCAGTCTATCAACCTGAAAAAATTCGTGAATCTTATCATGAGGTCCTAAAATATGAACCCGATCTTATCGTGACGGCTGCATTTGGTCAAATTTTACCGAAAGGACTACTTGATAAACCCAAATATGGTTGTATCAATGTTCATGCCTCATTGCTACCTGAACTTAGAGGAGGGGCACCCATTCATTATGCAATTATGCAAGGAAAGAAAGAAACAGGTATTTCAATTATGTATATGGTAGAAGCCCTAGACGCTGGAGGTGTTTTATCACAAGTAACTGTTCCAATTGAAGAAAATGATCATGTAGGTACCCTGCATGACAAGCTGGCAGAGGCAGGTGCTCAGCTTTTACAACAAACCTTACCAGCAATTTTTGATCAATCCATTCAAGCGGTCGAGCAAGAGAATCAAAAAGCAACATATGCTCCAAACATCACAAGGGAGCAAGAAAAAATTGATTGGACGAATTCAGCTGAGGTGATTTATAATCAGGTGCGAGGATTGCACCCTTGGCCAGTTGCAAGTACAACGATTGATGGGGAAAATCTTAATATTTGGTGGGCAGAACAAACAACGTTTGAAAAATCAGCCGAGCCTGGCGAAATTGTTAAAATAACTGACGATGGTTTAATTGTTGCTTGTGGACAAGATAGTGCGATTAAAGTGTTAGATATTCAGCTCGCAGGTAAAAAGCGGATGACCGTTAAAGATTTTTTAAATGGTAGTAGTGAACGATTTAAGGTTGGCCAAAGATTGGGGTTAGGTTATGAGTAAGTATCAACTGAGAACGACAACTTTGGAAGTATTAGTAAGAGTTGGCGATAGCGGGGCGTTCAGCCATTTAATCATTGACCAAACGCTGCGTAAAAGAAGCTGGTCAAAGCAAGATCAGGCTTTATTTACTGAACTCGTTTATGGCACTTTACAGCATAAACTCACATTGAACTATTTTTTACAACATTTTGTTAAATCGAACAAAAAAATAGAAAATTGGGTAAAATGGTTATTATATTTATCATTTTATCAAATGTATTATTTAGATAAAATACCTGACCATGCCATTATTCATGAAGCGGTTGAAATTGCTAAGCAGAAAGGTCATCAAGGAATTGGCAAATTTGTTAATGGGGTATTAAGAGAAGTGCAACGTCAAGGTTTTCCAACTTTTGCTCAGATTGAAGATCCAATTGAACGCTTCGCAATTGAGATGAGTCATCCAAGTTGGTTAGTTGAGCGATGGATTGATGCCTATGGTGAAGAGAAAGCAAGATCTATTTGTTTAGCTAATCTACAAACAAAGCCAATTAGTATTCGAGTGAATCCGCTCAAAGCGACAAGGGAACAGGTAATGGAGCAACTAACCATTGATGGTTGCCATGTTGAAGCTTCACTTTTTTCTAAACAAGGAATTATTGTTGAAAAAGGGCAGATTTTGTCTCATCAACTTTTAAAAGCAGGAGCCTTTTCAATTCAAGATCAAAGTTCAATGCTTGTTGTTGAAATGATGGATCTTAAACCTGATCAACAAGTATTAGATGCATGTAGCGCACCAGGTGGCAAAGCTACTCATATTGGGGAAAAATTGAATAACACTGGTCATGTTTATGCCTATGATCTGCACGAAAAGAAGGTAAATCTTGTTCAAAGAAAAGCGGAAGAACTAGGATTAATAAATATTCGGGCAAAAGCATTAGATGGTCGATTATTAAGCAATGAATATGAGCGAGATACTTTTGATCGAATTTTAATCGATGCTCCTTGTTCAGGCTTTGGTGTGATTCGAGGAAAGCCGGACATTAAATACTCAAGAACGGCAGATGATGTTGAATCATTAGCACAAATCCAATATGATTTATTAGAAAAAATTGCTCCACTACTCAAAAAGAATGGTAAACTTTTATATAGCACATGCACAATTGACCCGACAGAAAATGAAGCAGTTATGACTGAATTTTTAATGACCCATCATCAGTCATTTGAAATTGACCCTGAATTTTTTGAACAATTACCTGAGTTTTTAGCAGAGGGACAAGGGATATCACCAGTCGGTCTGCAAATTTTTCCTGATGATTATAATTCTGATGGATTCTTTATAACTCGTTTAAGGCGAAAGCAAGATGAGGGTTAATTCAGTAATGATTATGACTGTACTTGATAATAAGAGGTGAGTAACAAAATGAAACAATTTTTTTTAACAGATCAAGGAAAAGTTCGTGAACAAAATGAAGATGCCGGCGGTTTATTTAAAAATCAAGCTAATCAAACATTAAGTGTTATTGCTGATGGTATGGGTGGTCATAAAGCTGGTGATGTTGCAAGTGAGATTGTCCAATCATTTTTCTTAGCCCAATGGCAGGAAAATGAAAAAATAACGTCAATTGAGCAAGCAGAGGAATGGCTTGATGCGAACATTCATTTAGCGAATCAGAAAGTCTATCAACATGCTGAAGCAAACCCGGAATGTAAAGGGATGGGAACAACTGTTATTGCGACCATTTTTCTAGATGATCAGATTGTCGTTGCACATATTGGGGATAGTCGTTGTTATTTATTTAATCAACACTTAGAGCAAATAACAGAAGATCATTCACTGGTTAATGAGTTAGTCCGTACGGGAGAGATTTCAAAAAAACAAGCAGATATTCATCCCCAGAAAAATGTTTTGATGAAAGCATTAGGAACAGCTGAATCAATAACTCCAGATGTTTTTACGATTCAATGGCAGCCAGGTGATCGGTTTTTAATTTGTACTGATGGCTTAACAGATAAAGTATCAGATTCAGAACTTGAAAGTTTTATGACTGAGGAGAAATCACTACAAGAAATTGCCGAGCAACTCGTCAATAGAGCGAATGAACTTGGTGGTGAAGATAATATAACATTAGCCTTATTAGAGTATCCAGCTGGAGAGGAAGGTGATTTCTCTTGTTAGAAGGACGTCTATTAAATGAACGCTATAAAGTGAAGAAGCTGATTGGCGGAGGTGGGATGGCTAATGTTTATCTAGGCTTTGACCACATTCTAGAACGTGACGTCGCGATCAAGGTTTTACGTCTTGAATATTCTAATGACGAAGAATTCATTACTCGTTTTCATCGAGAAGCTCACTCTGCTACAAGTCTATCTCACCCAAACATTGTGAATATATACGATGTCGGTGAAGAAAATGATATATATTATATGGTGATGGAATATATTGAAGGTTTAACCTTAAAGGAGTACATTCAGCGTAATGGACCAATTTCGGTCGAAGATGCGGTTGAAATTATGTTGCAAATTACTTCTGCAATCGAACATGCGCATGCCAATCACATTGTCCATCGAGATATTAAACCACAAAATATCTTGATTGATGCCGATCGAGTGGCAAAAGTAACGGATTTTGGTATTGCTCTTGCCTTAACGGCCACTTCTCTAACACAAACAAATTCAGTTTTGGGTTCTGTTCATTATTTATCACCTGAGCAAGCTAGAGGTGGAATAGCTGACTTAAAATCTGATATTTATTCTTTAGGGATTGTCTTATTTGAGATGTTAACAGGTCGAATTCCATTTAATGGACAATCCGCTGTTTCCATAGCGTTAAAGCATTTGCAAGCTCGAACACCATCCATGCGCGAATCGGATCCGGCGATTCCACAGAGTTTAGAGAATATCGTTTTAAAAGCAACAACAAAAGATCCCTTTGAGCGTTATCAGACAGTTGCTGATTTTGAAAAGGATCTTGTTACAGCTCTAGATCCTGAACGTATAAATGAACCTGCTTATATACAGCCAAATGATCCAGGGGATTCGACGACTAAAGCAATACCGATTTTATCTGATGAACAACTGGATCAGAATTCAACCGATGACGAAACGATTGTTCATAGTAAAACAGATAATGAATCGACACGTCCAATGGATTTAAATGCAGATGATCAAGAGAAACCAAAGAAAAAAAAGCAAAAGAAAACTAAAAAGAAATCTAAAAAGAAAAAAATACTTATCTGGTTATCGATTATTTTGTTTGTATTTTTAAGCGCAAGTTTAGTGGCATTGTTTGTTTTGCCTAATTTCTTGCAACCAGATGATATTGAACTAGAAGATTTAACAGGCGAACCTGTTGAAGATGCGATTGAGATATTAGAAGAGCTTGAACTTGAGCATGAGCTAGAAGAGGTTTATTCAGAGGATATCGAGCTAGATCATGTAGAGAGAACAGACCCGGAACCTAATACAATGGTCAAGGTAGGGAGCACAGTCACACTATATGTCAGTCAAGGTCCTGAACCAGTAGAGTTTTCTGATTATGTTGGACAGTCTTTTAATCAAGTCGAACGAATGTTAAATCAACAGGGTTTCGAAAACATTATACGTGAGGACTCAAATTCTGATCAGCCTGAAGGGCAAATTATCAGTCAACAACCTGAACCAGGTAGTGATGTTATCCCTGGAGATACAGAGATTGTTTTTGAAGTGAGTATTGGAAGACAACAGATTGAGTTAGAGAATTTAGAAGGTATGGATGTAGAAGCAGCTAGAACATATTTAGAAGATAGAGGTCTAATCGCAAATGTGACAGAAGAACATTCGTCAACAGCAGATGAGGGTGATGTTATTCGCCATTCACCTCAAGCGGGAGAGGAATTAGAAACAGGTTCTATTGTTAACTTAGTTGTTTCATTAGGTGAGGAGGAGCAGTCTCCAATTACACATAATCTTACGGTAACAGTTCCCTATACAGGAGACCAGGATATGTCGGATGAAGAAGAATCGGCCCCTGCTAGCCAAGAAGTTCGAATCTATATTGATGATATGAATCATGATTTAGCTGATCTTTATGAAACGGATTCGATTGATAGTGATACAGAATTTACGATTCGTTTAATCATTGCACCTGGATCGACCGCCACTTACAAAGTTGAACGTGATGATCAAGTGATTCTTCAAAAAACAATTGCTTATGAAGAAGTGGAAGGAGGTTGATTGATGCCAGAAGGTCTTATTATTAAGGCGCTGAGTGGTTTTTACTATGTTTTAAGTGATGAGATTATTTATCAATGTAAAGGTAGAGGTCTTTTTCGTAAAAAGAAACAAACACCACTCGTAGGAGACTATGTTATATTTGAAGCAGCGAACTTGACTGATGGTTACGTGACAGAACTAATGCCACGAAAGAATGAATTGGTTCGACCGCCAATCGCTAATGTCGATCAAGCATTAATTACAGTCTCAGCTAAGAAACCACCATTTAATGCTAAATTGCTTGATCGATTTTTAGTTTTAGTCGAATTCCACAAGATTGAACCGATTATTTTAATCACCAAAATGGATTTAGTCAATAAGGAAGAACAAGAGACGATAGATAATTATGTGGAAAACTATCGTAAATTGGGTTATCGTGTTGAATTATTAACGAACAAAGGGACAGCAAATTCGCATTTATTTACAGAGCTGTTAAAGGATAAAATATCGGTGATTGCTGGTCAATCTGGTGTGGGGAAGTCTTCCTTTTTGAACAGTTTAAATCCTGAATTAACTTTGGAAACAGCTGAAATATCTAGTAGTCTTGGCAGGGGTAAGCATACGACAAGGCATGTTGAATTAATTGAAATTTTAGGTGGAATGGTTGCTGATACGCCAGGATTTAGTTCACTTGATTTTAACCAAATTGAATTGGAACAGCTACCCTTTTGTTTTCGAGAAATAAAGCAATATCGCAGTCTTTGTAAGTTTAGAGGGTGTATGCACGTCAATGAACCCAAATGTGCGGTAAAGGAAGCCCTAGCAAATGGTGAGATAATGGAAGATCGATACTCGCACTATGTAGAATTTTACCAAGAAATTAAATCAAGAAAGCCGAGGTATTAATGATGAAAAAAATTGCCCCATCTATTTTATCAGCCGATTTTTCCAAATTAGGTGCTGAAATTAAACAGGTAGAAGAAGCCGGAGCAGATTATATCCATGTTGATGTGATGGATGGTCATTTTGTTCCTAATATTACGATTGGTCCATTAGTTGTTAGCGCCATTCGTCCCACAACAAGTCTGCCGCTTGATGTTCATTTAATGATCGAAAATCCTGATCAGTACATTTCAGCTTTTGCCGATGCAGGGGCTGATATTATCTCAGTCCATGTTGAGACATGCAAACATTTGCATCGAACCATTATGGCTATTAAAGAGCATGGAAAAAAAGCAGGATTAGTGATTAATCCAGCAACGCCAATCGAAATGATTAAACCCATTTTCCCGGAAATTGATCTGCTTTTATTTATGACAGTTAATCCAGGATTTGGCGGTCAAGCTTTTATTCCAAGTGTATTAGACAAGGTCAAGCAAGCTGTAAAATGGCGAGAAGAAATGGGCTTAGAGATTGAATTTGAAGTTGATGGCGGCATTAACCCGGATACTGCTAAGCTTTGCGCTAAGGCAGGTGTTGATGTATTTGTTGCTGGAAGTGCCATCTTTAGTCAAGCAGATCGAGCCCGTGCAATTCAAGAAATTAAACAGGCAATCACTGAGTAGGTGATTGAATGAAACGAGTAGGAATTGTAGCAGGCGGTCCTCAAACTCTATTAGTCGACCTTTCTGACTATTATGATCAGATTGATTATTGGATTGGCTGTGATCGCGGCTCGTTGTACTTATTAGAAAATAAGTTACCGATTCATTTAGCCATTGGCGATTTTGATTCGGTTAATGGAGAAGAATTAAATCAAATCAAAGCCCAAGCTGTTCAATTTGCCCTTCATCCTATAGAAAAAGATTATACTGATTTAGAATTAGCGCTTGATGAGGCATTAAAAATGGATGTAGAAAAAATATTTATTTTTGGGGTGACAGGAGGAAGAAAAGATCACGAGTTATCTTCCATCTTTCTGCTTGAGCAATTAGCTAATAAACACATCCAGGCGACAATTATTGATCGTCAGAATAGGATGACTATTTATCATCCAGGTAAATACTCAATCAAACATAATAAATTATATCCTAAGGTTTCTTTTTTAGCGTTGAGTGAGCAAGTGAGAAGCTTGAGTTTAGCGCATTTTTATTATCCTTTAACCAAAGTAACGATAAAAAGAGGAGACTCTCTAACCATATCTAATTATTTGAATGAACAATCTGGTTATTTTTCATTTGATTCTGGCATATTAATAGTGATAAAGAGTAGTGAACATTTGTAAAGATTCAGCTAGTGTGTTCACTGTGCTGTTAGATATGGTAAGGAGGGGTTCACATGCGTTTTTATACGATAAAACTCCCAAAGTTTCTTGGAGGAATTGTACGATTTTTCATGGGTTCACGGCAAGGAAAAGAGCAGAAAAAATAGGACAAACAAAAAGCATCTTAATTTGAATAAGGTGCTTTTTGTTCTGTGCTAAAATGAAGATGACTGTTGATGATGTTAACAATGTTGAACTAAAATATGTATAGCATAAACCAAAAGGAAATCCTTTTGGTCGCTTATAATATTTTATTGATTGAATGAAAAGGATACCAGCAGTTTTTAAATATTGACTTAGAAAATTGACTTATTTGAATTATCTTTTTCTAACTTATGTTGACAGAGAAAAGCCTAAATGGTAATATATTTGTGTAAGCGATACCAAAACTAAATAATCAAGTGTAACTGTTAAATCAGGCATAATTAAACATGTATCTTTTTAGAAGATATTTTGTTTAATTATGCCTTTTTTTGTTGCAAAGGAGTGGTCAAGAATGAGAATTATTCAATCACTTAACCAAAATGCGTTATTAGTGGCTAACGAAGGGGTTGAGGAGATTGTTATTGGCAAAGGAATTGGTTTTGGTAAAAAGAAAGGAGATGTTGTAAATAAGAACTTAATTGATAAGACTTATCGAATGAATGCTCAGCAATTTTCAAGGGATGAAGACTACTACACAGATATCAATGAAGCTAGTTTACAAATGGCAGAAGAGGTCGCTGACTTATCTGAGCCTATTATTGGTAAAAAATTATCGGGAAATTTCATTTTATCGTTAGCCAGTCATCTTCAGTTTTGTGAAATCAAATATCAAGATGCAATAGAAATCCCTGAACCATTCAATTATGAATTGAAATACTTATATCCAACAGAACACACGGCAGCAATTGAAGCACTAGCTTATTTACGAAAAAAACATCAATTAATATTGCCAGCAGCTGAGTTATCTTTTTTTACTTTACACTTTGTGAACGGATTGGCAGAAAGTGAAAGTGTGAAAGATGTCGTGGAACTCAGTAATATCTTAAATGAAATGATCGAATTAATTGAAGCTGAATCGGAAAGTAAATTAAATCGCGAAACAATTGAGTTTTCTAGATTTGTTGTCCATCTTCGTTACTTTGTGATTCGAAATATATCATTGAAAGATGCTTCTAGGCAAGGTGATAACGATATGGACAAAGTATTTAATCTTTCTTTTGAAACATTTCTTAAGGAGAAAAAGATTATTGAGAAACTAAAACAGATGCTCTTTGAAGAACACGGACTTCAATTTGGCAAAGCAGAAGATTTTTATTTACTTTTGCATTTAGTAAGAATTTTAAAAGATGAAAGGAGAGAAAAAAGTGAGTTTTAAAGAACCTTTTCTTGAAGTCCTAGTTCAAATGGATCTTGAAGTAGAAAATTCAAAAGAATTTTTAAAAATGATTGGAAACTATTTACAAGATAAAGATTATGTAAAAGAAACATTTATTTCAGCAATTCAAAAAAGAGAAAATGAGTATCCGACGGGGCTGCAACTTGAGAATTTTGCTGTGGCAATTCCTCATACGGATGCCATTCACATTAAGAAGCCTTTTGTTGCAGTTAATAGATTGGTTGATCCTGTTGTCTTTTTTCAAATGGGGACGGATGATGTAAAAGTTCCTGTGCGGGATATTTTGGTACTAGGAATAAAAGACCCGGAGAATCAAGTGGGTCTGTTACAAGATTTAATGAAATGTTTCTCAGATCAAGAATTTATTCAGAAGTATAAAAGCACTACCTCAAAGCAAGATTTAATTACTCTTATCAAATCAAATTTATAAAATGGAGGAAAATTATCATGAAAAAAATTATTGTAGCTTGTGGTTCTGGTGTTGCGACTTCACAAACAGTAGCTTCAAAACTTAGTAAATTACTTAAGGAAAAAAATGTCCAAGCAAATGTGGAAGCTGTGGATATTAAGTCATTAAAACACTATATCAAAGATGCAGATGGCTATGTGTCAATTGTGAAAACTAAGGAAGAATATGATATTCCGGTGTTTAATGGAGTTGCATTTTTAACAGGAATGGGGCAAGAGCAAGAGTTAGAAAAAATAATTTCGCTAATTAAGGAGGGGTAGAAGTGGGAGCCTTACAAACCATTGTTGACTTTATTTTAAATGATTTAGGAGCAGCAGTATTTGTTCCTGCCTTGATGTTGATTATTGGGTTAGCGATGCGCATGAAGTTTCGAGAAGCATTTATTTCTGCTTTAACATTAGGAATTGCATTTAGTGGGATGTCGCTTTTAATTGATTATATGATGGATTCAATGGGCGCTGCCGCTAGAGCTTTAACGGAAAATACAGGTATCTCTCTACCAGCAGTTGATGGCGGTTGGCCTGGTATGGCGTCAATTTCGTGGGCATGGCCCTACGCCTTCTTGTTATTTCCGTTAACTATAGGTATTAATATTGTTATGTTGGTTTTCAATTTAACGAAAACATTAAATGTAGATATGTGGAATGTCTGGAACAAAATTTTTACTGCAGTTATGGTTTCTTATATTTCAGGTAGTGTAATTTGGGGTTTTGCCGCAGCTTCAATTCAAATCATTCTGGAGTTAAAAGCAGGTGATGTGTGGGGGCTAGAAGTGGAAAGATTAACTAGTATTCCGGGAGTGACCGTTCCTCATTTTGTTACATTAATTAACACACTATTATTCCCAATTGATGAATTATTAAAGAAAATCCCATTCTTTAATAAACCAATGGATGCAGATGCTCTAAAAGAGAAAATTGGGATTTTCGGAGAAAACTCTGTTATGGGTGCAATTATTGGTTTTTTACTAGGTTTAGCATCCGGTTACGGTATTGCAGGGTCCTTGCAGTTAGCTGTTCAAGCGGCTACTGCATTAACGCTGTTTCCCATGGTTTCCAAATTATTTTCCCAGGCATTATCACCAATTTCTGAAGCAATTTCTGAATTTATGCGTAAGAAATTTTCAGGTAAAAAAGTTTTTATTGGGTTAGACTGGCCAATTCTGGCAGGGCGAAATGAATTATGGGTAGCAGTAATTATCACGATTCCAGTTCTATTGGTTATGGCGATTATTTTACCCGGCAACAAAGTTCTTCCTTTTGCGGGAATTATCAACCTTTCTTTTGTAGTGGGAGCTTTATTATTAACTAATGCTAACCTTGGAAGAATGATTTTCCACGGGATAGTTTCTGCGCCATTATTCTTGTATGGTGCTACCTATTTTGCACCATATATTACTCGTTTAGCAAATGAAACCGGAGCGGCAACAGTTGCGGAGGGTAGTTTACTATCATGGAGTACGTTTGAAGGTCCAGATATCCGCTATTTATTTTCAACTGCCTTTTCAGGAAATATTACAGGTATTATTTTATTGATCGTGTGGATCGGGCTATTCTATTGGCTGTATCAAAGCAAGAAGAAATACAATGCGCAAATTGAGAGTGAATAGTATGAGAGATAGAAAAACTCTGTGGATCATTCTTCTTTTAATTGATAGTGCTTTATTGATCTACTCTTTTATCAGTAAGAGTTGGTGGCTAAGTGTTCTGTCATTGGTTATCGTATTAGTTATTAAACATTTTTCGTATGATTTATTATTTAAAAAGTTTGACGAAGCTTGGGATAAACGACATGAAGAATTAAAAAGCAGAAGGGAGCAATTCTCAAAATGACTGCATTTGTAGAACATAAAGTAATAAAAGAGTTAGGTGATCTAGCCTATACGATGTGGAAAATGGGTTGGGATGAAAAAAACGGAGGTAACATTAGTTATCTCTTATCGGCAGATGAGCTGTCAGAATTTATATTAGACGAAAATCCTAGAACATTCGTTTTAAATGGTATTCCTGAAAATATGATTGGTAAGTATATTGTTATTACAGCATCTGGCAGTAATTTTCGATTGATTAAAGATTTTCTTGAAGAAACAGTGGGTATCATTAAAGTTACAGAAAAAGGATATGAAATTATTGCTGGTTTTCAACAAGATAACAAGCCAACTAGCGAGATCTATATGCATTTATTGTCCCATAGCGCTCGGTTAGATGTTGATGCTAATCATCGTGTAATTGTGCATAATCATGCTACTGAAATATCAGCGATGACTTTTGTTCATGAATTGGAGGAAAAAGCATTTTCTCGAACACTTTGGGGAATCATTACCGAATGTATCGTTGTTTTTCCGGATGGTGTTGGTGTATTGCCCTGGATGGTTTGCGGTAATGAGGAAATTGGGAAATGTACAGCAGAAAAACTGACATATTGCCGAATTGTTATTTGGTCACATCATGGTATTTTGACATCAGGAAGCAGTTTAAATGATGCCTTTGGTTTGATTGAGACAGTCAATAAAGCTGCTAAAATTTATATGCAGACGTTTGATAAACGAATGACCAGTGGCATAACTGATGAGGAATTAGTTGAGTTATGTGAATTTTTCGAAGTCACTCCTAGAGAAGGGATTATTGAAACAAGTACAATGGAAAGATAGAGATGGTCATAAATAAAGTATAACGGATCAATTTTTTCAAAAGGCACTTTCTACTATATATAGAAGGTGCCTTTTCATATCACCAGCTAATGAAAAGTTCTGCCATTATGACTGAGATTGATGATGTGATTTATCATCGAATTATGATAGGAGATGAAAAGAAAATTAATCATTAACCCGAGAATACTCATGACCTAGTTGTGCAAATACATTAATTGAATTAATCCTTTGTTTTATGGGTCTTTTTTGAACTGAAATTACGTTACAAATTATCCCTTTAGAACCTAAAAACTCTTTGTATAATAGAATTATGAAGCGCTTTCTCTAGGGAAGAATGATTGATTTCAATCTCTTATTAGTGCTTTGAACCATAATGTTTTGAGCCGAGTTTGCTAAGGCGAAACAACAGGGTTTCTAAAAAATTAATAGGAAGGAGAGTCAAAAGGTGTTATTTTATTCAGAAAAAATCTATACACCATCAGGATTTCAAACAGGATATTTATCAGTAGAGGAGGGGAAAATTAAAGGCATATTTGATAATAATGGATCGAATGAAGACGTGATAGATTATCAAGATAAAATCATCGTTCCAGGTTTCTTAGATATCCACATTCATGGCTGGGCTACGGGGTCATTTATGCATCAAGCTGACAAGGTATCACTTGAAAATATGTCTAAAGATTTAGTGCATATGGGGGTAACATCTTATTTACCAACGACTTCAACCGATTCAGTTGATAAAATTAATAAACAACTTTCAGAAGCTAGTGAATTTAGGCAAGAATGGTCTCCGGACAAAGGAGCAGAAGCAATTGGTGTTCATTTAGAAGGTCCATTTATCAATGAAAAATATAAAGGAATGCAAAAAGCAGAGTATTGTTTGTTACCAAGTGTAGAAAAGATTGATGAATTTTTTGCTAAGGGAGAGGAAGGACTGGTTAAGCTAATTACGTTAGCTCCTGAATTACCTGGTGCTGAAGAAGTTATTAAATACCTTCATAAAAAAGGTGTTCAAATTTCAGTAGGTCACAGTGCTGCAGAGTTTGAAGAGATCAAACAATTAAAAGATTATGGCTTGGGAGGCTTTACCCATACGTTCAGTGGAATGCGTGGGATGCATCATCGACGGCTAGGTGTAGCAGGAGCAGCCATGTACTTTGATGATATGTATGCAGAATTTGGTAAACAAACAGGGTTAACGGTTAAACCTGAAGCCTTTGCCATTGTTTATAAAATTAAAGGACCAGATAAAGTATATCTAACAACTGACTGCACTGGATTAGCTCAAGCCGAAGAAAAAACATACCATTATATTCGTCAGGCTACTTTTGAGCAAGAAGGAGATTCTTTAGTCAAAGTCACTCATGATGATGGAACAATCGAAACATTTAATAAATATGATTATGAAAGTGTTAAAGATATTGAATTAGGATTTTTAGGCTCGGTTAAAAATGTTGTGAGGAATATTGATGCATCTATTGGAGACATTGTAAAAATGGCTTCTGAAAATCCTGCTAAATATATTGGTGTTTACGATCAGAAAGGATCAATTGAACCTAATAAAGATGCTGATTTTCTCGTGATAGATGGTGATTGGAATTTATATGAAACGTATGTGAAAGGCGTTAAACATACGATCAAAAATTAAAAATATACGGTAGATAATGAAATGCTATGAAAATATTTTTAAAGAAATAAAGAAGTAAATTATGGCAAGAAATATTGTTGCTATTGCTCTTACTAAACATGAAAATGGTTTTGCAGGAAGGGTCAAGGGTAAAGGAAATAGGAATAGCATCATATACAAGCCCTTGACTTTACCCGTTTAAACTATTTTGAAGTTCGATTTGTCAAGAGCTCGCTGCGTCAGTGATTAATTTGTCAGGCCCAGCTAAACAAGATGTATGGCTGATTGCTACTCAATCAAGAAATCCTGAGAAATTGAAATTCATTTCATCTATTAAATTTTTTACAATACAGGATAAATGAGGAGGAGAAAAGTATGTGGGAAAGATTTAAAGATCAAATACAAGTTTTTGGACGCTCTTTGTTGTTACCAATTGGTATAATGGCTCCTGTTGGAATGTTAATGGGGCTGATGGGAGCATTCACTCAAGGGTATATGATTGAACAATTCCCTTTTTTAGGGAATGAAACGCTGCAATTAATATTAAGCAGTATTCAACAAATATCTAGTATTATTTTTGACAACATCCCCATTCTATTTGCAATGGGTGTAGCTTATGGTATGGCTAAACATGAAAAAGGTATTGCTGTCTTTTCATCTATCATTAGTTATTTAGTATTACTGATGACCATGCATGTTTATTTAACAGCTACTGGAAACTTGGCTGATCCAGAAGCAATGGGTGAAGTTGGTCAAGGAGTGGTTTTAGGTATCCAAACGATTCGAGTAGATGCGGCTGGAGGTATTATATCCGGATTGCTTGCTGCCAAATTAACAGACCGATTTTACAGAGTACAATTGCCATTGGCTTTTGCATTCTTTTCGGGTAAAAAATCAGTCTTGATCCTTTCCTTCTTATTTACAATTCCGATTGGATTATTGCTCCCGTTTATTTGGGGAATATTCACTAGAATATTGATTGCTATGTCACCATTATTAATGAATCAACCATTTGGTGCCGGATTATATGCTCTGTTAAATCGAGCATTGATTCCTTTAGGTTTACATCATGTGTTATCTGCCATGGTTCGTTTTACCGAAGCAGGTGGGGTATGGATGATCGATGGCGAATCATACGTTGGAATTTTAAATGCAATGAATCACGTGTTGTTTGATCTTGGACCATCCCATGAGTCTTGGGGCAGAATTATGCCGCAAATCACTCCATATCTGGCGTCTGGACAAATGTTAACAACGTTATTCCGAATACCTGCTATTGGTTTGGCTATGTATCATACAGCGTACAAACAGAATAAACAGATTGCAAAAGGAATTATCTTAACAGTTGTTCTAACTGCTTTCTTAGGAAATATTACTGAGCCAATGGAATTCTCATTCATGTTTATTTCACCAATCCTCTATATTGTTTATATTATTTTAGCGGGTATAACGGTTATCCCGTTATCATTATTGAACGTGAGTATTGGGTATATAAGAGGGACTATTTTTGACTTTGGTATTTTCGGTCTGTTGTATGAGAATACCAACTGGATTAATCTAGTACTAGTAGGGATTGTGAATTTTGTTATATTCTATTTTGTTTTCCGCTATTTAATTATAAAATTAGATGCGAAAACACCTGGTAGAGAAGATGTTAACCGTGATGTTACACTATTAAATGAGAAACGTTATGGAGAAATTGCCCAGCTAGTAGCAGAAGGCTTAGGTGGAAAAGAAAACATTGTAGAAATAGACAATTGTGTATCCCGTTTACGGATAGATTTGAAAGATCAGAAAATTATTGATGGAGAAAAACTAAAAGATGCGGGTGCTTCAGGCGTGTTCTTCCCTAAAAAGAACCATATTCATATTGTTTTTGGGCCGCATGTAGAATTTGTACGTAATGAACTGGATGATTATTTAGCTAAATAGAGAGAGTTAGCGGAGAGGGGATTTTTAAATGAGAGCTTTTTACGATTCTAAAAGTAAATCAATAAATGATCGCGGTATTCATCATCTACTAACTGATCAAACAAAATATGAATCGTGGTTAAAAGTAGAAGCAGCACTCGCCAAGGCACAAGCGGAAGCGAAACTTATTCCAGAGGCAGCAGCAGAGGAAATTGAGGAAGCGGCAAAATTAGAAAACATTGATTTTGATGAGATGGAGCGTATCTCTAAAACAGTAAGTCATGGTTTTGTTCCCTTTTTAAAAGTTCTGGTGAAAGCTTGTTCTCAAGAGGCAGGGAAATATGTTCACTATGGTATTACCACTCAAAATGTACAACAAAGTGGTCAGTTATATGTGGTAAAATTAGTACATGAAAAGTTCATGAAACTGCTTGGAGAAATATTGCAAAACCTTGGTGAATTAACTGAAAAAGAAAAAGATACAGTCATGCCAGGTCGAACACACGGAAGACATGCGATCCCAATTACTTATGGATATAAATCTTCTGTGTGGATAAGTGAAATGCTTGCTCACGTGGAACGAATGAAAGAAGCGGAAAAAAGAGTTTTCCAAATCATGACTGGTGGGGCAGTGGGTACGTACGCTTCCATGCCGGAGGTTGGTCCTGAGGTACAAAAACGTGTAGCAGAGCTCCTTGGAATGTATCCAATGGATGTGCCTTCAAGAAATAACCAGATCATGAAATTAGAATATATAATGAACCTGCAATTACTGGCAAGCAGTTGTCATAAGATGGCTGAGGAAGTCTATCAAACAAGTCTTGAAGAAATTGCAGAAGTATCCGAAGGGTTCAAAGAAGGAACTGTGGGAAGTAGTACGATGCCTCACAAAGTCAATCCAAAATTAGCAAAAGGGATTATCGCTAATGCTCAGAAACTCTATTCTTTAGGCAGCGTAGGTTTGTATTCTTCTGTTCGTCCTTATGAAGGAGATAGCAGCCGGGATATGGTCTTCAATGGCATAATAGAAGAGGCTTTGCAGTTAATGACTGAGATTTTATTACGAATGGAAGAGCTCACACGAACGATCGTGATTCATAGAGAACAAATGAAAGAGAATGCATGGATTAACGAAGGTCTGGACAATAGTGAGTATTTAATGATGGAAATTGCCAAGAAACTTGGGAAAGACGAAGCGCACTCTTTGATCTATGATATTGCGATTCGAACCGCCGCATATGGAGAAGACTTTTTTGAGAATTTAACGCAGGATGAGCGAATAAAAGAATTCTTCAATGAAGAAGAAATAAAAACGTTAATTGATCCAGAGAATTATATTGGATTGGCTCCGCTTATTGCTTCTCGAATGGCGAAAAAAGCATGTGAAGTAGCGAAAGAATTAGAAAAAGAGTAAAAAACAAACGATTTGAGTGCTGAGTATTTTGATTGTAAAATAATAACGTTGGTGAATTATTCCTCACCAGCGTTATTTTATTATCACAGTGTAACCGGCTGGTCTACTTAAGATGCGAGCCTCGTCAACACTAGCACGTCCTGGGACTCAGAATAAGAAAAACTCTTATTCTGGTGATGTAAATACTAAAGTAGCCCTACTTGGTACGATTACTCGTCCCACCGAAAAGACTTGGGACTGGGGCTCAGAATAAGTAAGACACTTATTCTTGCGATGCAAATGCTTCGTAGCTTTCCTTTGTGTGATGACTCGCCCCACCGAAGACATTTGCGGTTACTCGTCCCACCGAAAAGACTTGTGCGTCGGAGAAAAACCTCCACTGAACGGGGTTTTAACTTATATGTCCGGTTAAGGTCTTATATCTTTTGCTTGATATTTTTAGATAAGGGGGTAAAGAAAGTGCTTAATAAATTTGATTTGCGTTTCGCTGGCTTCTTGCAAGATGAAGGAGTTGTCAGTTTAAAGGAATGTGAAGAACGCTACAATAAAAGCCAGTCTACCTTAAAACGTTGTGTGTACCGGATTAATAAATATTTACCTAATCATCAAGCTTTTTTGATCAAGCAAAATCAAGTATTCAGTCAGATCGATCGACAGAAGTATGAATCTTTATGTCAGAAATTATCACTAGAAGAATATTCGACAAATATTGGAGAGCGAATCATGTCGATTTTGTTCAAGGGTTTTTTTGATGATACAATCAATCAAACACAACTCTATAAAGAAATTGACTTAAGCCAAACAACAAAGAAAAAGGATAATAGGATACTGAAGGAAAAACTTGCTGAAATGAATTTAAAAGCAGAAAATTTGTATCGTTTAGGCATCCGAATTAAGGGTTCAGAAGCTGAATATCGAAAATATATCGCATTAAAGTTAAGTAATATTGTAGAGTTGGATAAAGATGATCACATAACAGCTAGAAAAGCGAATACTCCTATACAGAAGAAAGTTTTTATAACCTATATCGAGACCATCTTATCAATTCATAGAAAAACAAAAAAAGTAATACTTGAATTATTAGATAAAAATAGTTTATCAGTGGATTATGCTTCAAAAAAGTTTCTATATATTTATTTAGCTATTTCTACGCTTAGAATTGAGCGAGGACATTGTATTCAAGAAGAAACAAAAGGAATGCCGGAAGTTCCTGCTTATCATTTATTTGATCATCCATTAGAGAGTAAACATATGGACTATATAATGGCTTCTTTAAATTATAAGGGATTGGTTCAATTTCCTTTTAATCAATCCGTAAATAGTGTTGTAGAGGCTCTAGTTCTCACAGTGAAAAATGAGATACAACAAGAATTATATACTGAAAAGGCATTATTTGAATCCCTATACTCTTATATTTATAAATGTAAAATATTAAATCTACTTGGTTATTCTTTTTATGATACTAAATTGGAACGTACTTATACGGAATTAAAGCATATTTACCAAATGGTGAAAAAAACAATCCAAGAAGTCGAAACCATTGTTAATATTCGGTTTTCTCGGTATCAATTATCAGTTATTTGTTTGATTATCGGACGTTTCTTAATGAAAAATCGACTGGCTGGTAGAAATATTAAGAAAGTATTTGTGATTACAAACTCATCATCTGAGAAAGTTCATTATTTTGAAGAGAGTTTAAAAAGATACGTTGAGTTTGAAATTGTTGGTTACGCAACCATTAATGAATTGCATAAATTGGAACGATTTGATTATGATGAGGTGATCGTATTTTCCAGCCGAATTCAGGCATTGTTACTCCAAAATGGTTTTTCAAGTGTTCGATTAAATTACTATCTAGAGTTAGAGGATGTTAAGCGATTAATTGACGTAGGATTCACTAGTAATCACAACAGAAAGCTTATCGCTAGCGAATTAGCTGAAAAGGCAGCAGGGAAAACTTCAGCAGAGATTGTTCAACTGTTAAAAGAGGATTATGATGATTATTTTTTGTAACTACTCGTAGACAGAACACAGAGTTTTTTGGGTTCTTTTAATTTTGGGCGTAAGTATAACATTTTCCCCCGATGTGTGGCGCAATAAAGAAAAAAGTTGTTTAATAATAAGAGTAAGATATCAATGATGATCAAGAAACTCATTAGGGATTATAGATGATTTTCTCCAGTATTTTAATAAAGATTCTGATCAATTTGTTGTAAAAGGTGGAACAGGATTATTTGTTGGTTATAGCTTGGTTTATTTTTGGAATATATTGGGTTTTAGATAAAATAAAACTTCGTTCAGTGGGGGGCTTCGACGCACAAGTCTTTTCGGTGGGACGAGTAACCGCAGTCCCAAGTCTCTTCGGTGGGACGAGTAACCGCACCAAGTAAGGCTACTTTAGTATTTACATTGCCAGAACAAGTGGTTTCTTATTCTGAGCCCCAGGATGTGGTGTTTTTGTCGATCAGCTAGTTACCCTGCGATCAAAGTAATTAGTGTTTATATGCACTTTGTAAAATATGTTGACATTTAATTTAGAAAGGGAGAATTGTTAAAATGGAGTATCAAGGCAAATGTCTTTGTGGAAAGACGGAAGTAGATGTTAGCGGATTGAAGAACACAGTAATCGCTTGTCATTGTGGAATGTGTCGCAAACAAGCAGCAGGGCCTATATTTTATTCCGACGCTGTTAAAAAGAATAACTATAGTTTTTCTGAAGCTTCAGCAGTAAAAATATTTGCTTCATCTGATTGGGCTGAGAGAGCATTTTGTCAAGAGTGTGGAACATTCTTGTTTACAAGATATCTTAAAAATGGAAATACACACTTTAACATTGAGTTATTTGATGGGATTGAGGCATTAGATTTCAAACTACAAATACACACAAAAGATAAAGCAGCCTATTATGACTTTGATAATAAAACAAGAATGGTATAATAGGGTTTTGGATGGATACAGGTATTGTCAGATTTATTATTTTGGACGAGAAGACTCCATCCACAAGCGTAAGCTAGGGTGGAGATGAATCATCTTTCTTTGCGGAAAAACTCTTGTTCGTATAGTATAATATCCCTATACGAAATGTTCTTTGAAAACTGGATATATAGGGTTGTGACAAGAAATGCTTTGTCACGTAAAATATCCAAGCACTGCCCGATCCACACATACCAAAGCTGCGAAAACCAAGTAAAAGTGGAGGGTGGTGCCCCTATCGTATCAAGCAGTAAACATTCACCGTAGGGACTACGGATAGAGCCTGCTAAAATAACTGGTGGCTGCACGGGTGTTCGCAGGAATCTCCAGCTTCAGGTATAGAAGCCAAGATGGAGTAGTTCAAGCGGAGTTTCATGTTGAGTAAAAAATTGCATATAATTATTTTTGAAAGAAAAAAGGATAAACATTGTGATATCAAAGTTTATCCTTTCTAAAAATTATACACGTTCAACTTTTCCTGATTTTAGAGCACGCGCAGAAACATAAACACGTTTTGGTTTACCGTCTACCATGATACGTACACGTTGTACGTTAGCTTTCCATTTACGTTTATTTGCATTTAAGGCGTGTGAACGCTTGTTTCCAGTACTTGTTTTACGTCCAGTCACAACACATTTACGACTCATATTAATCCCTCCCAAATACGACTATCTCATTTCATACTTATATAATTTATCATAGTTGATTATGAATTGCAATTGATAATTTGATAATTGACTTAGCTTATGTTGCCGTACTTTGATTCTTTGATTAATGATGTTAAGTTACCTCACAGCATCCACCAGTTTGATGATAAAAGTGATTAAATAAGTATTTGACAATAGATATGAGTGCATAGCGGTTTTTCCGAACATGTTTGCTTGAGAATATCATTAGCAGATGTTTTAATAGTAAACAATTTTATATACCTATGTTATGGTGATATTAACAGACCTTGGACATATTTATTTAATAGACAGCGAATATACTCATAACAAAGGCGATATCAAATGAATCAATATAATAAGCTGGTGATACTTTATCAAATGAACGAAAAATATAAAAAGAGTTAAAAGGCAAGTGCTGTTTATCTTTTTTTAATGTTCAAGGATTATAACTTGACAGTAAAGGATTTTTCCACCATTGTATATAGAGTAAAAGTTCAATGAAAGTGGTGACAAAAAGGTTAATTTGTTAAAATCCTTTTATAATTGCTTAAAGTATTGTAAAATATTTAGAGATTATTAATCTTTTCTAAATTGGACACTTTAGTATTGAGTCATGGTGATTAACCAAGGAGGTTACAAAATATGTCTATTGAATTAACGACTAAAGATGGTCGTGTGACGATTACAAATGAGGTTATCTCAACCGTTGCAGGTGGTGCTGCTATTGAGTGCTATGGTATCATTGGTATGGCTTCTAAAAATCAATTAAAAGATGGCATTGCTGAAATATTAAGAAAAGAAAACTTTTCTAAGGGTGTCGTGGTTCGCCAAGAAAATGATAACATTTCTATTGACATGTACATCATTGTTAGCTATGGAACAAAAATTTCAGAGATTGCTCATAATGTCCAATCTCAAGTTAAATATACATTAGATAAGACATTAGGTTTAGCAATTGATGCAGTAAATATTTATATTCAGGGCGTACGTGTACAAGCTGAATAATCAAACGAGACAATTGATCAATAGTGAGATCTTGCGTAAGCGACAAGGGAGGAAGTTGTTGTGGTATTAACAAAAATAGAAGGTGCAGAGCTTGCCGATATGGTGTTATTTGGTGCAAGTCACCTCTCTAATAATGCAGAGATGATTGATGCATTAAATGTATTTCCCGTACCAGATGGTGATACGGGGACAAATATGAATTTGTCAATGACATCTGGAGCAAATGAAGTTAAAAAGATTTCCAATGGAACAGTTTCAGAAGTAGCCAGCGCCTTGGCAAAAGGTTTACTAATGGGAGCTAGAGGTAATTCGGGAGTTATTTTATCGCAATTATTCCGTGGTTTTTCAAAGGGTGTAGCTGGTTTAAATGAGTTGACAACAGTGACAATGGCAAAAGGATTGCAAAATGGTGTTAAAACAGCTTATAAAGCTGTTATCAAGCCTGTTGAAGGAACCATCTTAACTGTTGCTAAAGACACTGCTAACGAAGCAGAGAAAATAGCTCAGGAGACAGATGATTTAGTTGAATTTATGGAACGTGTGACAAAGGCTGCTAAGAAGTCATTAGAAAACACACCAGAACTGTTGCCAGTTTTAAAAGAAGTTGGTGTTGTTGACAGCGGCGGACAAGGCTTAGTGATTATTTATGAAGCTTTTCTAGCTTCGTTAAAGGGAGAATCTTTACCTGAAGTAGATTTAGATCTTGTCTCAATGGAAGACATGGTAAGTGCAGAACATCACAAAACGAACCAGGATTTCATGAGTACTGAAGATATCGAATTTGGTTATTGTACAGAATTCATGGTTAAATTTGAACAGAATAAATTGGCAAAACATCCTTATGATGAAGCTGTTTTTCGTGAAGAGCTCGGTGCACTAGGAGACTCTTTATTGGTTGTTTCAGATGATGATTTTGTTCGTGTCCATGTTCACGTCGAGTACCCTGGTGAAGCGATGAATTTAGCTCAGCGTTATGGAAGCTTTGTTCAATTAAAAGTTGAAAATATGCGAGAACAACATATCGACATTGTAGGTGAGAAAGAAGCCGTTGATACAAAGCCTAAAGCTGATTATGGCATTGTGTCTGTCGCCATGGGATCTGGAGTGGAAGAACTGTTAACAAGTCTAGGGGCAACAGTTGTCATGACAGGTGGACAAACAATGAATCCAAGTACCAAAGATATCAGTGAAGCAATCAAAAAAGCTCATGCTGAAAAAGTTATTATCTTACCCAATAATAAAAATATTATCATGGCTGCTGAACAAGCAGCAGAATTAAGTGAGGATAAGGTTATAGTCATTCCAACAAAAACAATTCCTCAAGGGATGAGTGCGCTTTTAGCCTATAATCCTGATTTAAGCTTAAATGAAAATAAAGAAAATATGAATGAGGCTTGTCGATATGTTAAGACAGGTCAGGTTACTTATGCCGTTAGAGATACACAAATTGATGGATTGACCATAGAAAATGGGAATTTTATGGGGTTATTTGATGGAGGCATTAAAGCGACTGATCCAGATAAAGTAACTGCAACCAAAAAATTATTGTCTAAACTGATAGATCAAGATGATGAAATTATCACTATTCTTCAAGGAGAAGATTCAACTGATCAAGAAGTAAATGAGCTGATAGAGTTTATTGAACAAGAATTTGAAGACATTGAGGTAGAAGTTCATAAAGGAAATCAACCGATTTATGCTTATATTTTTTCAGTGGAATAAAGTTAATTTTTAATTGGAGCAGGACTTATTACTAGTTAGGTTTAAATAAATGTAAGTTAAGAAAGTTGAAATATATAATATATCATTTTATTTTAGTGCTTTGAAGAATCCCTTCGAAGCACTTTTTTTAAAACTTTTTCATGAATGGATGGTTAATTGTAGATGGCAATTCATAATAGTAAAGTGACAGCATTATAATGAAGGCGCTCTCTTTATCATGTGTAGAATGTAAAAGTGCTCATTCATAGATTGGAGGCGTTATAAGATGAGTAAAGAACTTTTGCTTTAAATCCACAAGTTGCTTGAAATAGAAAATACATTTGGAGTTCAACCTGTCCCATTTGATTCCTGTGATACCGCGGTTAGATTATTTTTTCATACTTTAAAAGCCTTCAGGAGCAACCTATGTTGTTTCAACTAATATAAAACAAAAGAATCATAGGGCTGGAAAATCTATCTTTTTAAAAATGAATGATTAAAATAAAAGGAGTATAAATCATGAAAAGGAAAGATCGTGAAGAGTTTGCAGAAAAGAGACTAAATCAAAAACGCTATATTATTGAATTTCAAAAACAAATAGATATTAACAAAATTTATTTAGACCATTATTTAAGTGATCATATTGAAATTATTGCTTACAATGCCAAAGTGCAAAAAGGTAATTTTTTTATTAGTAAAGATGCTTCCATTAACGAAGTCATTTCTTGCTTATCTGCAATACTCAATATTTCTGTAGATGATATTTCTATTTATGAAAAAGGGGATGGTTTATCTAACCTATATCCTCTTTAAATGACATAATTCCTCTGAAAAGGATGTTGTGTTTAGGCATAAACAAACTCGTTCACTGCACCCGTAAGATTATTGATAAACAACAGCTATTGGAGTTCTTTAGGTTTCCAATAGCTGTTTGTATTATACTACTAGTGTTCTCTACTCCATGGTTATGGATTCAAAATTCTGCCCATCTGTTTCATTCTGTCCGCCCCAAACATCAGAGCCTCCTTTCAGAGCATCCGCCTTTTCCTTTGTGAGGATTATAAGAGGGGTAGGAGTGGCTCTAAAAGCTGATCATACTGGTTCGGTTTGATGGCCATATTCATTGATAAGTTCCTCTGATCTATAATGTTCACTCTATGAAACTCAACCCAATCCATGTATAATTAGATTGATTATAAATAAAGTAAAGTCCTATTTTGAGCTATTTTTATTGTAAGCTGAAGTGAGAAAGAAAAGCTTTTATTCTCACTAAAAGAGTTATTTGAGGTGGTGTAGATAATATGAAAAAAAGACTAGTAAGTGATGTTAATGGAATTGGTCCAGCTCTAAATGAAAAGCTTGCTGAATTGAATATCCATAGTGTTGAGGATTTAATCACTACTTACCCCTCTCGATATGACAACTTCGAAGTATTACCATTATCTGAACTGATTCATGAACAAAAGGCAACCATTGAAGGTACGGTTTTAAGCGAAGCCGTTGTTACCTATTATGGTCATAAAAAATCCCGTCTGACTGTCCCCTTTCAAGTAGGCGAAGTCGTTGTTAAAGGAATTATGTTTAATCGTGCTTTTGCTAAAAAGCAATTAAAGGTTGGCGAAAAAGTAACAGTCACAGGCAAATGGGATCAGCACAGACAACAAATAACCATCAGTCATTATCGTGTAGGTGAAAAGGATCCAGCAGCGGAAATTGATCCTGTTTATTTATTACGTCAATTGATAACACCAAAACAATTTAAGAAAATAATCAAACAGGCGTTAGAGCAGTTTGGTCATGAAATCGATGAAATTTTACCTGAAAAATATCTAGTTGAATATAAACTATTTAATCGTGCTTTTGCCATTGAGCAAATTCATTTTCCAAAAGACTTAAGTCATTTAAAACAAGCTAAGCGAAGATTGATCTATGATGAGCTGTTAATTTTTCAGCTGAAAATGCAGGTCCTGCGAAAATACAATCGGGAACGTACAGTTGGCAACGCAAAGGCTTATGATCCTGAAAAAGTAGATCAGTTTATTGAACAATTACCCTTTAAATTAACTGAAGCACAACAGAAAGCGTTACATGAAATTCTAATTGACATCAAGTCGCCTTATCGAATGCATCGCTTGCTACAGGGTGATGTTGGATCAGGTAAAACAATTGTAGCAGCAATCGCTTTATATAGTTCGATTTTAGCTGGCTGTCAAGGTGCCATTATGGTCCCTACTGAAATCTTAGCTGAGCAACATTATCAATCCTTATCGAACTTATTTGATGGTATACTAACTGTAGAACTATTGACGGGCTCGATCAAAGGAAAGCAACGTTCAGAGCGATTAACGGCTATTAATGAAGGACAAGTTGATATTATTGTTGGTACACACGCCCTTATTCAAGATGAGGTCAATTTTATGAATTTAGGATTGATCATTGTCGATGAGCAACATCGCTTTGGCGTTAAGCAGCGAAAGGTGTTACGTGAGAAGGGAATCGATCCAGATGTTTTATTTATGACGGCAACACCTATTCCAAGAACATTAGCGATTACGAGCTATGGTGATATGGATATTTCGATTATTGATCAGATGCCAATAGGGAGAAAAGACATTGATACATTTTGGGTGAAAGAATCAATGTTCCCACGTATTGTTGCTTTTATAGAAAAAGAGGTGAAAAAAGGCGGACAGGCTTATGTCATTGCACCATTAATTGAGGAATCAGACAAAATTGATATTCAGAACGCAGTTGAGTTATATCAACATTTATCCAGTACTCTTCCTTCCTCCATTCAAACAGGTTTATTACATGGGCGCTTAACAAATGTAGAAAAAGAACAAGTGATGCAAGAGTTTGCGGAAAACAAAATTAATGTCCTTGTGTCTACTACAGTTGTTGAGGTAGGTGTTAATGTACCCAATGCAACCATAATGGTCATCTATGATGCCGAACGTTTTGGTCTATCTCAATTACACCAATTAAGAGGTCGTGTCGGTAGGGGAGAACAGCAGAGTTATTGTATTTTAATTGCTGATCCAAAAGGAGAAATAGGCAAAGAACGAATGCAGGTGATGACTGAAACCACAAATGGCTTTGAGTTAGCTGAACAGGATTTAAAGCTTAGAGGACCAGGTGAGTTTTTTGGTAGAAAGCAAAGTGGATTACCTGAATTTAAGCTAGCAGATCCAATTCATGATTATCGAACTCTAGAAACAGCTAGAAAAGATGCAGTGGAAATTATTTTTAAAGATGTGTTGGGAAATGATCCAGACTATGATTCGCTAAACACATATATCAAAAATATTTTGACAGAATATGTTGATGGTTTTGATTAGAACGGCGATATCTTACTCACTGAATGTAATAATACTTTTAGAATAAAAAAGATTATCTGCCCATTGATCAAGTGAAGTGTCAAGCGGTGAATTTTTCCTTAACCCCATTAGTATATGACATTTAGTATACTATTTTAATAGTGTTTATTGGCAGTCCCAGAGATAGCTTCAGCACAACTAGGAAAGCCCCCCTTGTCCTCTGATAAACTAATAAGGCTCAAGTTAAGTAGGGGGTTTTTCGGCGCATTGAATATGCGAGTGCGGACAAATGCGACAAACTTTTTTCGGATGGGATAAGGGAAACTACGCGGTACTCACATCACAAGAATAAGTGGGTTTCTTATTCTGCGTCCCCGTTTCAGGACGTGGTATTTTTTCTATCCGTTCGTTAACCTGTGATAAAATTCTTTTGAAAATGTGTATAAATTTGTAAGGCTATATGGTACAATTAATTTAACAACTTTTTAACACCTAGACTTACTAACGTTAATTTTCATACTTGAAAGTAAGTTGTTAAAAAACGAAAAAGATGATGTATCTGATATTTTTGAACTAAATAGAAAGATTTGAGTAACTTTTAATCTGAGAAACATCTTTTATTCAACAGAGGTATGCCAAGAATATAAATTGGAGAAAAGTATCTGTTTGGATAACTGCTAGTCGCTCTAAATTAAGATGGAACTCTCCTCTATCAAGGCATCAGCCACTGTGTGTCGTTATAGTCCATATATATTATTGGATATAAAACATTTGGTGTAAGCTGATGTTTTTAATTATAGGAAAAAGGGAATAGAGATACCAAAGTTCAAACTAAATATAAAAAGGTACTCATCACATTTGAACTAGCTGCAAACTCTCACTCAACAAAATCAAGCAAAAATTGCGTACTGTCGCTCCTCTCACTGATCGAAGATTCTCTTTATCAAACTCACTATATGGATAGGCAAACATTTTCATTGTTTATAATTTTTAAAGCGCTTACATTTTAAGAGTTTTTTCGACACATTAGATGATCATTGCACGAACAGGAAATGCCGAACTCCCTTGCTAATCTATTAATATTTGTTCATAGTCTCATCCTTTTTCTTATAAAATTAAACAACAGATCATTTCAAAGACATAGAAACTTGAATAGTTGAGTGATTGTTTAGCTCTAACCGCTGTAATTTTAAGTGGATGTTCTGCATTTTTTTATTTGTAAAGTAGTAAAGTAGTTTATACTATTGAAATATTTAAGGAGGATGGCCTATGTCTTATCAAACAACCTATCAACAATGGGCAAATGAAAGGAGTTTAGATCAGGAATTAAGGGACGAGCTTGACAGCATTGCCAATAATAATGAGCAATTACGTGACGCTTTTTCTCAACCTTTGGAGTTCGGCACTGCTGGTATGAGGGGGATTTTGGGTCCGGGTATTAATCGGATGAATATCTATACCGTTAGACAAGCAACTGAAGGACTTGCATGTTTTATCGATAGCAAACCAGAAGCAGAAAAGTCTAGAGGGGTAGCTATTGCTTATGATTCACGCCACAAGTCTCCAGAATTTGCTTTAGAGGCGGCAAAAACCTTGGCTGAACATGGGATTCGCTCCTATTTATTCGAATCCTTACGCCCAACTCCAGAATTATCCTTTGCAGTGAGAACGTTAAATGCTTTTGCAGGTATTATGATTACCGCTTCCCATAATCCAGCTCATTATAATGGTTACAAAATTTATGGAGCAAGTGGTGGTCAAATGCCACCCAAGGATGCTGATACATTAACAGAATACGTTCGTCGTATCGAGAATCCACTACAGATAAAAGTATTAGCTGAGGAGGAAGCGAAAGCACAAGGACTTCTGACAATTATCGGCAAAGAAGTAGACGACGCTTATCTTAAGGAAGTAGATGGAGTAACCATTGATCGAGAACTAATTGCTAAGCATGGCAAGGGTTTAAAACTTGTTTTTACACCGCTTCATGGTACAGGAAAGATGCTTGGGGAAAAGGCATTGAAGCAAGCAGGATTTAATCATTTTTCATTAGTCGAGGAGCAAAGTACTGCTGATCCCGATTTTAGCACGGTAAAGTCACCTAACCCAGAGGAATATTCAGCTTTTGAGTATGCGATTAAGCTAGGCAAGAAGGAAGAGGCTGACTTGCTTGTAGCGACAGACCCTGATGCTGATCGCTTGGGGGTTGCGGTGAGATTACCTGATCAAAGTTATCAGGTACTTAGCGGCAACCAGATCGGTGCCTTGATGCTAGATTACCTATTAAAAGCACATAAGGCGGCTGGTACACTGCCAACAAATGCAGTTGTCTTAAAGTCGATTGTATCTAGCGAATTACCTACAGCCATTGCTGAAAAGTACCAAGTAAAGATGGTTAATGTTCTAACCGGTTTCAAGTTCATTGCCGAAAAAATTCAACAATATCAAATGGACGGTTCGCACACTTTTATGTTTGGCTTTGAAGAAAGTTATGGCTATTTAGTCAAACCTTTTGTCCGAGATAAGGATGCTATTCAAGCCCTTGTACTTATAGCAGAAGTTGCTACATTCTACAAGCAACAAGGAAAAACATTATATGATGCACTGCAAAGTATATTTGCGACATTTGGTTACTACCAAGAAAAAACGATCTCGATCACAATGAGCGGATTAGCGGGTGCAGAAAAGATCACCTCATTAATGCGACAATTGCGAGAAGAAGCACCAGTTGCATTTGGAGAAGTAAGCGTAATAGGTAGTGAAGATTATAAAAAACAGGAAAAGGTAACTTCAGACGGCTCAGTGAAAGCTTTAAACACATCACCATCAGATGTAGTGAAATATTTTCTAGCAGATGGCAGCTGGATAGCGGCACGACCTTCAGGAACTGAACCAAAAATTAAATTTTATATTGGCGTAAAAGCTGAAAGCAAAGAGGAGGCTGAAGAAAAAATAGTCACATATACAGCTTCTATTGCTGAAATGACCAAAGCAATAGAATCATAGGTTATGAAGAAAGGATCGCTAAACAAGCTTTGATCAATAATGAGGTGAGTAAATGCAAACAAAACAGTATTTGGACACTGAAACTGAAGAGGCAATTAAAAGATTTTATAGTGGTGAGAACTTTTATAGTCAGCATATTTTTGGTCACCATCCGGAGAAACGTGAAGAAAAACAGGGTTTCGTTTTTCGAGTATGGGCACCACAAGCGCAGCAAGTTTGGTTAGTTGGAACTTTCAATAATTGGGATGATTCTCTGCCGATGGAGAAAAATGAGACCTATGGTTACTGGGAAATATTCACTACTGAAGCTGTCGAACAGGATTTGTATAAGTATAAGGTGCGTCAAGCAGATGGAAGAGAAGTTTTTAAAATTGACCCATTTGCGATTGCTTTTGAAAAACGGCCCGGAAATGCAGCAATCATTCACACGGTTCCGAAGAAAAAATGGCGAGACGGATTATGGTTTGGTAGAAAAAAACGTTCTAATTTATTCAAGCGCCCCATAAACATCTATGAGGTCCATGCGAGTTCATGGAAACATCATGAAGATGGCACACCCTATTCATTTACCGATTTAAAAGAAGAATTAATCCCCTATGTGAAAGAAATGGGATATACCCACATTGAATTCATGCCGTTAATGGAGCACCCATTAGGAACTTCATGGGGATATCAACTTATTGGTTATTTTGCTCTTAGTTCTTATTATGGCACTCCGGAAGCATTTCAAGATTTTGTTGAAGCCTGCCACCTGAACAATATCGGTGTACTTGTAGATTGGGTACCGGGACATTTTTGCAAAAATGATGATACGTTGCCGACCTATGATGGGACACCACAGTTCGAATATCAAAATTCTGATCGAGCTAATAATATACGCTGGGGCTGCGTTAATTTTGATCTGGGTAAACCGGAGGTGCAAGCCTTTCTTATCTCTAGTGCCCTGTTTTGGCTGGAAATGTACCATATTGATGGATTTCGGGTGGATGCTGTCTCAAGTATGCTTTATTTAGATTACGATGAAGGACCTTGGGAACCTAATCATGAAGGTGGCAATCGTAATTATGAAGGATATTACTTTTTACAAAAGCTGAATGCAGTTGTTAAGCTTGCACATCCATCAGCAATAATGATTGCTGAGGAAAGTTCGTCGGAAACCAAAGTGACAGGGATGATAGAAACAGGAGCGCTTGGATTTGATTATAAATGGAATATGGGTTGGATGAATGATGTTTTAAAATTCTATGAAATGGATCCTGTTTATCGTAAAGATCATTTTGAGCTTGTGACCTTTTCGTTTATGTACATGATGCAGGAAAATTATATCTTACCCTTGTCTCATGATGAGGTAGTTCATGGCAAAAAAAGCTTAATGCATAAGATGTGGGGGGATCGCTATAAGCAATTTGCACAATTAAGAAATTTATATACGTTTATGATCACACATCCGGGTAAGAAGCTATTGTTCATGGGAAGTGAATGGGGGCAATTTTTAGAATGGAAGTATGATGAAGGGCTGGAGTGGAGAGATTTGCATGATAACTTAAATCATAGTATGCAAAAATTCACAGCTCATCTCAATCAATTATATAAGTCAGAACCTGCTTTATGGGAGTTAGAAGAAGAAGCGAGTACGATAACCATCATTGATGCAGATAACCGTGATGAGTCGGTCCTTAGTTTTATTCGTCAGGGCAAAAAGAAAAGCGATTTTCTGATCGTTGTTCTAAACATGACTCCAATTGAGCGCCATGATTTTTGTATAGGTGTACCTTATAAAGGTAGCTATAGAGAACTCCTGAATACTGAAATGAAAGAGTTTGGTGGAACGTGGGAAGTAAATAACCCGATTCGTACAACGGAAGATGAACCATTTAAAGCTCTCCCATATCAAATTAAAACTATCGTACCCGCTTTAGGTGCTTTAATTATCCGACCTGATCAAATTCAGCTAAGGAAAAGGCGTACAACGACTAAGTAATTTTCTTTTAGAAGAAATGGGCAGGGTAACATTTGAGTTGCACACTTCACCAATATATAAATATATTCATCGATAAGGGCTATTCATAAAAGCTGTATACATCTGTTCAGGAAGCCATCCATGTCGTTGTTTTGTCATCAAGATTTATCGATAAGCTCTAGTTTTTCTAACAAAAAGTTGTGATCTTCCTTATATCCACAGGATTTGCCTTTTACTATAAATCTGCAAACCAAAGAAAGGGGGAAGGTGAAAGAAAGCTTTCACCGTATAATATGCAAAATGAAATGTTAGCCATTATTCTCGCTGGGGGAAAAGGGTCTCGATTAGGGAAATTAACAAAGAATATTGCAAAACCAGCGGTTCCATTTGGAGGGCGCTATCGCATTATTGACTTTACCTTAAGCAATTGCGCAAATTCTGGAATTAAAAATGTTGGTGTGGTCACTCAGTATCAGCCGCTTGCTTTAAATAGCCATGTTGATGATGGGACCAGTTGGGGGTTGGATGGTATTAATTCAGGAGTAACAATCCTTCAGCCATTTGCAGGAGCAGATGGGGGGAAATGGTTTGATGGAACAGCACATGCCATTTACCAAAACATGGCTTATATTGATGAGATGAACCCTGAATATGTGCTGGTCCTGTCAGGTGACCATATTTATAAGATGGATTATGAGGAAATGTTAGAGACACATAAAACAAATAATGCCTCTCTAACCGTTGCTGTCATTGAAGTACCAGAAAAAGAAGCCTCCCGTTTTGGGATCATGAATACGGATGAAAATGACCGTATTATCGAATTTGAAGAAAAACCAGAAAAGCCCAAAAATAATCTTGCCTCAATGGGAATTTATATCTTTAATTGGGATAGATTGCGTAATGTGCTCTTAAATAGCTACTCGAAAGATGATCAGATGCTTGACTTTGGCAAGCATGTGATTCCATCCTATCTAGAGAGTGGGGAGAACGTTTTTGTTTATCGCTTTTCTGGCTACTGGAAGGACGTTGGGACGATCGAGTCGCTCTGGGAAGCTAATATGGAATTTATTGATCCAAAAATGAATTTAACCATCCGGGATAAGTCATGGCGTGTCTACTCCAAGAATACAATTTCTCCACCCAATCTGATAACAGAGACTGCTTCAGTAAAAGAGTCACTAATTGCTGACGGCTGCTATGTAGCAGGTGAAATTGAAAATAGTATTCTATCAAATGATGTCCAAGTGAAAGAAGGATCGAAAATTACGGATAGTTTTATTATGCCTGGTGCAAACATTGGTAAGAATGTCACGCTTCACCGTGCCATTATTGGCGAAAATGCAGTTGTGGGTGATAACAAAGTGATTGATGGAACTGAGGAAATAGGCGTCATAGGATATTCTGAAGTGATAGGAGTGACAAACGATGAGGACTAATAAACTTTGTGCTGTTTTGGGGAATATACAACGCTATAATGCTTTACTACCATTAACAACTCACAGACCCTTAGCCACCCTGCCGTTTGCTTGTAAATATAGATTGATTGATTTTCCCCTTTCTAGTATTGTCAATGCAAATATTAATACTGTCTATATGATTTTTAATGAAGGTGAGACCCAATCTGTCTTTGACCATATTGGGGGAGGGAAAGAGTGGAATTTAGATGGTGTTCATCATCGTTTCTTTATTCATCTCTATCAAGACTTCTTAAAATTAAAAGCCAATGAATCAGATTACTATCGCCCTCTAATTGATTATCTTGAAAAATCAAAATCAGAATACACGGTTTACATGAGCAGCAAGATGATTTGTAATATTGATTTACGTGCTGTATTAAAGATTCATCAACTCCAAAAAAATGAAATGACTGTCGTCTATAAAAAAGTAGATGCAGAAAAGATCTGTGAGACGGACGCGGTCCTATCTTTAACCGATCAAGGTCAAATTACAGATGTTCGACCGTTCATGGAACATACCGAGGACAAAAAACAAGAAAATCTTTGCATGGATATTTATATCGTTCAAACCGAATGGCTTATAGATCAATTAAAAGCAGGTCAGCAAGAGGGAGCAACAGTCGATCTCCAAGATTTTCTAAGAAAGAAAATTCACACCGTCAAAAGCTCCACATATGAATATACGGGTTATTTAAGCAATATCTTTGACATCAACTCTTTTTACAAAGCGTCATTAGATATGTTAAATCAACAGAAATTCAATTCTTTACTCTACTCAAGCCAAAAGATTTATACGAAGTTAAAAAATGAAGTCCCCACCTATTATGCTAAGTCATCTGAGATAAAAAATAGTCAATTTGCAACAGGTTGTCTGATAAAAGGTAAGGTGGAAAACTCCTCCATATCCCGTGGTACCCTGTTGGAAGAGAATACAGAAGTAAGAGAATCAATCATTATGCCAAGCGCAAAAATATGTGCTGGTGCTAAAATCGAATACGCTATACTTGACAAACATGTTGTCGTTGATCCTGATGTGAAAATTATCGGTACAAAAGAAAACCCAATTGTCATTAAAAAGAACAGCCATATTAAGAGTGATATATTAAGATAGGGGGAAACATGAACATGAAGGTATTGTTTGCAAGTGCGGAATGTGCACCATTTTTCAAAACAGGAGGACTAGGAGACGTTGTAGGTGCTTTGCCAAAGGAATTAGCGAAAAAAGGTGTAGAGGTAGCTGTTGTGCTTCCGCTTCATAAAACGATACCAACTGAATATAGGGATCGTTTCGAACATGTCGCTTCTTTTTCAGTAGATGTGGGATGGAGAAATCAATTTTGTGGAATAGAACAGTTACGACTTGATCAGGTCACGTATTACTTTATCGATAATTTATATTATTTTGATCGGGACCAGCTCTATGGATTTTATGATGATGGTGAACGCTTCGCTTACTTTCAGCTCGCATTGATTGAGATGCTTCAGGTTGTTGATTTTATTCCAGATATCATCCATGTGAATGATTACCATACAGCCATGATTCCTTTTCTACTAAAAGAAAAGTATCATTGGGTATCAGCCTATCAATCGATTCGGACAGTTTTAACCATTCATAATATTGAATTCCAAGGGCAGTATAACCCGAATATTTTAGCCGATTTATTCGGTGTTGGTGATGGGCGTTATCATGATGGTACCATTCGATTTCACAATGATGTTAACTGGTTAAAAGCAGGGATTGTCTATTCTAATTATGTCAACACGGTGAGTCATTCATATGCTGGTGAGATCCAAACAGCTGAGTTTGGCAATGGCTTAGACGGAATTTTACGGATGGAAAGTGGTAAACTGAGGGGGATTATAAATGGCATTGATTATGAGCTTAATAATCCAGAAACAGATAAGGTTCTTGCCGCTAACTTCTCTCAACAAGATCTTGCCGGCAAAAAAGTTTGTAAAAAGGAACTTCAAAACATTGTAGGTTTACCTGAGCGTGAGGATGTTCCGATCATTGCCGTTGTTAGTCGACTTACACATCAAAAGGGTTTTCATCTTGTACTTGAGGAGTTAGAAAATCTTTTGCAATATGATGTTCAATTTATTCTATTAGGAACAGGAGACCCAGCCTTTGAGCATCAATTTAAATTATTGTCTGAATGGTATCCAAACAAATGTGCAGCTCACCTGACATTTGATCTCGAACTAGCTCAACAGATTTATGCAGGGGCAGATCTATTCTTGATGCCATCTAAGTTTGAGCCGTGCGGGTTATCACAAATGATTGCAATGCGCTATGGCACATTACCCGTTGTCCATGAAATTGGTGGACTAAAGGATACTGTAAAACCCTATAATCCAATTGAAAAAACAGGTACAGGGTTTGGCTTTTCAATTTTTACACCATTCTATATGATGGAGGCCTTGAAAAAGGCGATTCATGTTTACCAGGAAGAAAAGGATGTTTGGCAACAGTTGATTCAAACAGCGATGTCACAGGATTTCAGCTGGACATCATCAAGTGAACAATATCTTGCACTTTATCAAGAATTAACAAGAGATGCCATGTAAGAATACCATGGTCTAGATTCTGATAAGAAAAAGCAGACAGAGAAGAGGACGCACTAGATGACACTGGATAAAAAAACCTTTAAAAAAGAACTGAGGCAGCGCCTTAGCGAAAATTATGCGATGGAAATCGAAGACGCTAGCGAACAAGAACTATTCTATACATTGGGTACTTTAATAAAAGCCCAGTATGCTGAAGCATGGGGTAATACCTGGAGACGTTATATATCAAAACAACAAAAACAAGTGTATTACTTTTCAATTGAGTTTTTGCCAGGGAGGATGTTAAAAAGTAACCTGTTGAATCTTGGTATGTTAGCAATGGTGAGGGAAGCCTTAGCAGAGCTCAATATTGATTTAGACAAAATAGCAGATGTGGAAAAGGATATGGCGTTAGGAAATGGAGGACTGGGCAGACTGGCATCCTGTTTTATGGATTCAATTGCTTCCTGCAACCTGCCCGGAAATGGTAACGGAATTCGTTATGATTATGGTCTTTTTAAACAGCGCTTTGTTGATGGTTATCAAGTAGAACTTCCTGATGAATGGCTTAAAGGCGGTAATATATGGGAGATTCGCAGGGAAAGTAAGGCTGTTGATGTTCGTGTTGGTGGTCATGTTTATTTAGCAGAAGTAAGCAAAGGACATTTCAAACCTGTTTATGAGAATGCCCGAGTATTACGAGCTGTTCCTTATGATACTGGCATGGTAGGCTATGACAATGATGTTGTCAATACACTGCGATTATGGTCTGTTGAAATCCCTGCTTCTGAAGAAGATAAGTATCAGAGCATTCATGGGCGCAGGGAATTGGAAGATTTAACGGCTGTACTTTATCCAGATGATTCCAATGAACAGGGGCGATTAACTCGTTTAACGCAAGAGTATTTCTTTGTATCGGCAGGGATTCAAAGCATTATCCGCCATTACAAGAAGCAATATAAAAAGCCGATTGCTCAATTGAGTGAGTATGTTTCGATTCATATTAATGATACCCATCCAGCCTTATGTGTACCAGAAATGATGCGGATATTGATGGATGAAGAGGATTTATCATGGGAACAAGCGTGGGATATAACCGTAAAAATAATGAGCTATACGAACCATACGATTATGGCAGAGGCCCTAGAAAAATGGTCCATAGATCTAATGAAACGTACTGTTCCGCGAATGTATCAAATTATCGAAGAAATTGACAGACGTTATGTTGAGACCATAAAAGCTTTACATCCTTATGAGCTCGTTGAGCGCACAAGAATTATTCGTGAGGGCCAAGTTCATATGGCACATTTATCGATCATTGGAAGTCATAGTACGAATGGTGTGGCAAAACTCCACTCAGATTTATTAAAAGCAGTTGTCCTGCATGACTTTTATGTTATTTATCCAGATCGTTTTAACAATAAGACGAATGGAGTCGCACAACGTCGCTGGTCACAGATTGTTAATCGCCCGATGTCTAAGGTGTTAGATGAAACGATTGGGAAAACGTGGCGAAAAAACCCGGATGATTTAAAATTATTAATGAATTATCAAGCTGATGATAAAGTACTAACTAAATTAGCTGAAGCCAAAAAAGCAAATAAGCAAGCCTTAGCAGATTATGTTTTATCAGCTACTGGAATAGCGATTTCTTCAGAAGCAATTTTTGATGTGCAAATTAAACGGCTTCATGCCTATAAGAGACAGCTGTTAAATTTACTCCACATCATTAAGCTTTATCAAGATATCAAGGAAAATCCACAAATAGAGCGACAGAAGCGAGTATTTATTTTTGGAGCAAAGGCGGCACCAAGTTATCATTATGCAAAAGTGATCATTAAATGCATCAATGAAGCGGCTCACTTAATAAATAATGATCCAGCAATTCATGATCAGCTCAAGATTGTTTTCTTGGAAAATTATAATGTCACGCTAGCTGAGAAGATAATTCCAGCTGCTGATGTAAGTGAGCAAATCTCACTCGCATCTAAAGAAGCTTCAGGTACAAGTAATATGAAGCTTATGCTTAATGGGGCAATTACTTTAGCCACTCTAGATGGCGCAAACGTAGAAATTCGTGATGCGGTGGGTGATGAGAATATCTATATTTTTGGTTTAACAGAACAAGAAGTTTATCAATACTATCAAAATCAAGATTATTCTGCCCGTCAGTTATACGAAGAAAACCCGATCATTCACCGAGTTTTAAATGCTTTTATTGATGGGACCATTCCAAATATAGAGTATGAGGGTCGTGAAATATTTGATTCATTAATTCAATACAATGATGAATATTTCTTATTACGAGATTTTGACTCATATGTTGAGGCACAGCAACAGATTGATCACGCCTATGCCGATCAATCTTTTTGGCAAAAAATGAGCTTAATCAATATTGCAAATGCCGGCAGGTTTTCCTCAGACGAAACGGTGCGCCGCTATGCAGAGGACATTTGGAAAGTTGACCCCATCAGATTGCCTGTTGATGAGGAAGGATAGTCAAATGACAGACATTTATTACAATTCATGGTTAGCTGATTACAAGGATCCATTTGGTGCTGTTCCATCAGGGGAAGTTGCTAGCTTTTCTATAGAGGTAAAAGCCCATCAGATACTAGAAGTAGACTTAGTGATTCGAAAAGAAGATGGGCAACATAATGAAGAGAGATATCCCATGCTTGCTAAAGGTAACGATCGTTTCTCTTATACTCATTCAATCGATGAAGGAAAGGGATTATACTTTTATTATTTCTCAATCAAGTGGAAGGAAGCAAATGGCAGGGAAGTTATCCGTTTCTTAGGCTCATCTGGTTTTAAAGGAGAGGGACAGCTTTATGCTCATTGGCATGAAGTTGTTCCTTATCAATTGACTTGTTATGAATTAGAAGAGAAACCACCTAGCTGGTACCGAGAAGCTGTCTTTTATCAAATATTCCCTGATCGTTTTTTCAATGGTAATTCCAATCAAGAAATAAATGCTCCTAAGCGAAATACATTCATTTATAGTGATACACGTGATACGCCAATGTATATTCGTGGACAAAGCGGTGAGATTCTTCGGTGGGATTTTTATGGTGGGAATATAGCTGGTATTCGTAAGAAAATACCATATTTAAAAGAATTAGGTGTCAATGCCCTTTACTTAAATCCAATTTTTAAAGCAGCCAGCAATCATCGCTATGATACGGGTGACTATCTGGAGATTGACCCGGTTCTAGGTGATGAAGCTCAATTTAAGCAATTGATTGAAGACCTCCATTCAGCAGGTATGCATGTTATTTTAGATGGAGTATTCAGTCATGTTGGAAGAAATAGCCGATACTTTAATTATGATGGTTCTTTCGGTGATGAAGAAGGTGCATATCAAAACCCCAATAGCCCTTACTATTCTTGGTTTACGTTTGAAAATTACCCGAATCAATATAAATCTTGGTGGGGAATTGATGATTTGCCGGAAGTAGATAAGATGAATAAAATGTTTCAAGACTTTGTTTATCGGTCTGAAGATAGTGTGATTGATAAGTGGACTAAGCTTGGTGTTGATGGTTGGCGCTTAGATGTGGCAGATGAACTGCCAGACTGTTTTATAGCCGGTATTAGGCAAAAATTAGATCATTACTATGATCAAGTCTTAATTGGCGAGGTTTGGGAAGATGCTTCGAACAAAATTTCCTATGATCAACGGAGACAGTATATTTTAGGCAATCACTTACATGGTGTCATGAACTATCCACTCCGAAAAGCGATCTTGCAATTGCTTTGCTTGGAGAAATCACCAGAGGAAATTTGCGTTCAATTAACACAGCTTCAAGAAAACTATCCAAAGGAAGTCCTGTATAACAGCTTAAATAACATTGGGACCCATGATACCGAGCGCATTTATACATTATTAGGAGAAAACCAACAAAAAGTAAAACTTGCCTTTAGTCTTTTGCTGATTGCTCCTGGTGTTCCTTGTCTCTATTATGGTGATGAGGCGGGTGTAACTGGTGGGAAGGATCCCGAAAACCGGAAGTTTTTCCCTTGGCATAAAATCGACCAGAATATTTTTAATCATTGTCAAACCTGGGTTGCCGAACGCAAACAAAATGAAACTTTAAAGCATGGGGAATGGACTATGTTTTATACAAACGAGCTAATCGGGATGATACGTTACACAGATCGTAACTATACTCTTTTGCTCGTTAATCCATATGAACAAGCAAAAAATTGTCATCCAGAACAGATTCATTTTCTACGGTCAAACCCACTACCCGACAATATATTTAAGCAAATATTCTCTGGTCTGACCGTAGCTGGATTGGGTGATTATTTTATGAAAGGGACGCTCTAAACATTGATTGAGCTTGTTGATGGATCAAACCAAACACCATTCGATAAGCTTGTAGACATTAGCTCACAATAAAAATATTTGAGCATTGTTCGTTCATCATCAGAAACACCTCTTTTTCCCGAATACTGAAGTGATTCTTATCATTTCAAATTCTAGAATGAAGGGGTGTTTTTTCATGTTTGAAATGTGCTGTCAAATAAACTATTGCAACAGCTACAAGCTTTTGAAGTTATATCCAGCAGAGTAAGTCATGAGAACTCCCTTGGAGGAACTGTCCTTGTCTCCTCAAGCAGTTCTCACTTCTCACATGCTATCTTAATGGATTTTTTGAACAGCTTCTGTTAAGAATTTGTTGATTCTCCTCCATCTACATGGAGCACTTGACCAGTAACATGCCTAGAATCATCTGAAGCTAGGTAGACAAAAGTCGGTGCTACTTCAAAGGGTTGAGCCATACGATCAAATAAATTCCCCCCATGCAAGGCATTTGCATCTGAAGAAAAGCTTGCTGGAATAAGTGGTGTCCAAATTCGTCCAGGAGCAATGGCATTCACCCGAATTTGACGTTTGGCAATGTTTTTTGCTAAAGAACGAGTCCAACCAACGATGGCAGCTTTTGTAGCTGAATAATCCATTAATAAAGGCTCTCCAGCATAAGCGACAACAGAAGCTGTTCCAATAATGGAGCTCCCGGCTTTTAAATGAGGCAGGGCTGCTTTTGTTGTATAGAAGTGAGAATAAATATTTAATTTGAAGGTTTGATCGAATTGTTCATCCGTAATTTCAGTCACGTCATTTTGCTGAAATTGAATGCCGACATGATTACATAAAATATCCAACTTATTAAATGTGTTAATCGTTTCAGAAACAATATGTTCACACTGTCTTTTTTCTCGTAGATCTCCCGGCAATAATAAGCATTCTTGACCAAGTTCTTCTATCCTTCTTTTGGTCCGATTGGCATCTTCATGTTCATCCAAATAAGCAATTGCAACGTTAGCACCTTCTTTCGCAAAAGCAATTGCCGCAGCCGCTCCCATTCCGCTATCTCCACCAGTTATTAGTGCAACTTTTTCCTTTAATTTGTCACTTCCTTTATAGTTTGGATTCTCAATAATTGGTTTCGGAACCATTAACTTTTCAACACCTGGTTGAATCAGCTGCCTTTGCTCCGGCTGTGTAAGAGGTACCTCTTCATAACGGGTAATTTTACCGTATATTGGGTAATACGGATAAGGATCTTCTATTTTGTTGTCCTCAAACCACTGTTGATAGGCTTGAATTTGTTCCCATTCTTCCATAGATACCGATCGATTATGATCTTTATTTTGATTTTTCATAACAATTCTCCTCTCCTTTTCATAGATTATGACTGGGCGATTGTATATGTGAAGAGTTTTAATATAACAAAAGTCCCTTTATTTTACGAAAGGAGGAAATGAGTTGGAAATTGAATTTTACCCTCAAGTGACACGCTTATTAGAAAATAAAGAAGAACAGCTAGACATGCACTATTTAGTTTACAGTTGGAGCACACCAACGATTATGATAAGACCACCATACTATACCAATCCAGTTTATGACCCTTATTATCCTGATATAGATTGAAAAAAAGAACTTGAATGTGAATGTAACATCAATAGCGATAAGTCGCTCATCTTTAGAGATGATGTGATGAATCGCTTTTTCTTTGATTGGACAGGAAATGATAAAATGAGTTACTTTTAGATAACTAGTTAGAGAAGCTCAACTCCCACTGATTGAAGTTTCGCATTATCTGTTTTAACGCAAAAAAACCTAAATCAATCAAGCAAAGACATGATTGATTTAGGCTTAATTTAATGTGAAAGTTGAGCTATTAATCATCTACTTCCACATGCAGCTGTTCTCCAGACTGTGCATCAATATAAACCTCTACTTCCTGAGAACCTGGGTCTTCGAAGTTTATTTCATATATTGGGTTGCCATTTTCAAATTCTAATGACCAGCTTCTCGGGGTAATTCCATTTGTTTCAGAAGCTTCAGATGCTGCAGATAAGGCTTCCTCAGCAGTGATATAATCATTGATCATTAACTCATTGTATTGATCATCTGCTTCTTTTTGTTCTTGTTCTTGAGCTATTACTTCACCAGCCTGACTGATTTCTGCAGAGTATTCCGTCGTATCATCATAGCCATCAATATCATAGACAAGTTCTCCATGTTCTTCTTCCAATTGGATAGAGGAAATACTTGTATCTGGGAAATTCTCTTGGAAGACGTTAATTGCTTCCTCCACACTTAAGGCTGCACTTGTTAGATCAAAGGAATCATTTTCATTGGTTGAATCAGCATTTGTATCATTTGTATCAACATCTTCATTCACATTATCGTTTGTATTGGCATCATTTGTCGGATCATTTCCTGTGTCGTTGTCATTGCCTGTACCACAAGCTGCTAAAGTAATGGAAATAAATAGGGTTAGGCATAGGAACAAAAGTTTTTTCATGATAGTCAATCCCTTTCAATCTCCACAGTGGGAGTTATTTAGAATATAAGATTATAATACCCATTAAAAAAGAATCAAACAAAAATTTTGAAATTTAGTTCATTTGATGCTCTGAAGGGTTCTTATCAAGTAATATGTACCTATATAAGCGGTTTTATGCAATTTTTTTAAAAATCTAGAGAAGAAGAACAAGAACTTATTAAAAAATATTTTATGGTTAAAAGAGAGATGGAATTTAGCTAAAATAAATGATTTTAATTTGACTGCTTTTTTTAATTTATTACTGACATGAATGAACTTTTTCATATATTTATTCTGTAAAAATACAATTATATAAAAAATAGCCATAGATATTAAAAGTAATTATTTTAAAAAAATAAGGGTTGCAATATATTAATTTTTTCGCTATATTACTATTAGTACCTAGTCATAAGATTAACTTATTCAGTCGAATAAGAAAGGCTTTGTTAGCGAGAGATTGCCTAAAGAAAATGTCCTTATATTTTCAGAGAGATAGGGATTGAGGCAATGCCATGGCGCTATCCAAATGAGAAGAGCATTTAAACGCCTTGCTGAAGTGAGGATGTTCAGCAAACAACTGTACATCCAGTTAGTTATTATGTCCATGTGGGTGTAAGCCTTCGGCGGATGTCTAGGCTGTTCAGCAGGATTATTCGAGTAAGTTCGGGCAAACTGAGACACAATGCTATTACATTTTGGCGTGATGACTATGAAGGATTGAAATATATTCAGGTGGTGTAGAAATGAGATTACCTAAACGAATAAGACAAGAACGTCTTAAATTAAAGATTGAAGAGGCACCATTTATTACGGATGAAGAGTTGGCTAAAGAATTTTCTGTTAGTATTCAAACGATACGTTTAGATCGAATGGAACTAGCGATCCCAGAATTAAGAGAGCGAATTAAGTCAGTGGCAAAAGACCAATGGAATGAAACAGTAAAAGCTCTGCCATTAGATGATGTCATCGGGGAAATTATTGATCTTGAATTAGACCAACGTGCGATCTCTATTTTAGATATTAGCAAAGAACATGTATTTACTCGAAATGATATTGCGCGAGGGCATCATTTATTTGCTCAAGCGAATTCCCTTGCCGTTGCAGTCATTGATGATGAGCTTGCCTTAACGGAGAAAGCAGAAATTAAATTTTCTCGTCAAGTAAAACAAGGAGAACGTGTGATTGCTAAAGCCTATGTTGAATCGATTGAGAAGCATCGCCGAACGCGAGTAGTGGTTGAGAGCTTTGTCGATCAGGAACTTGTTTTTTCAGGATACTTTACGATGTATCGTTCGACGGAAAATATTAAGGAGTTGAGCTAATGAAAATTGTTATCGATGCAATGGGTGGAGACAATGCCCCTCAATCAGTTGTAGAAGGGGCAATGTTGTCGATAGAATCAATCGATAATATTGAAATTACCTTAGTAGGCGATGAGACGAAAATCAAACCCTTCTTGACGAATGATAAACGCATTACTATTTTACATACGACCGAAGTAATCACGGGTGATGATGAACCTGTTCGAGCTGTTCGAAAGAAAAAGAAAGCTTCACTAGTTTTGATGGCAAATGAAGTTAAAGAAGGCCGAGCAGATGCTTGTCTTTCGGCTGGGAATACGGGTGCACTAATGAGTGCAGGTCTTTTTCAAGTAGGTAGAATTAAAGGTATTGAACGCCCGGCATTGAGTCCTACTCTACCAACGATTGACGGGAAAGGGTTTGTCTTTTTGGATGTCGGAGCAAATGTTGATGCTAAGCCCAAACAATTACTTCAATATGGTATTATGGGTTCGATTTATAGTGAAAAAGTGAGAGGGAATAACAACCCTCGTGTTGGTTTACTGAATGTAGGAACTGAAGATGGAAAAGGAAATGAATTGACAAGACAGGCGTTTGAATTGTTACAAACTGCTCCGATTAACTTTATTGGCAATGTTGAATCTCGAGATATTTTAGCAGGTGTTGCTGATGTTGTGGTCACTGATGGCTTTAGTGGAAATATTGCCCTGAAAACTATTGAAGGAACGGCGGAGATGATGTTTGGTTTGTTAAAAGAGACCTTCATGGCTTCGTTAAAAACAAAGTTAGCAGCAGGAATACTTAAAAATGATCTTAAACAATTAAAAGGTAAATTAGACTATGCTGAGTATGGGGGTGCTGGATTATTTGGCTTAGCAGCACCTGTGATTAAAGCACATGGCTCATCTAATGGCCGTGCGATTTATAATGCCGTTCAACAAACGTGTCATATGGTTGAGAACAAAGTGACAGACGTGATAGAAGAAACCATTCGAAAAATGGACACTACAGAGGGGGACTAGAATGAAAAAACTAGCCTTTATTTTTCCAGGTCAAGGATCTCAGCAAGTTGGAATGGGACAATCCTTTATTGAATCGAACCCAAAGAATCAAGCTTTATTTCAACAAGCGGATGAAATCCTTGGCTTCTCATTATCAAAAATTATTCAAGAAGGACCTGAGGATAAATTAACAGAAACCTCTTTTGCCCAACCGGCTTTGTTATTAATCAGTCAGTTAATTCATCAAGAATTACGAGAAGCAGGTGTTAAGCCAGAGGTCGTAGCAGGTCATAGTTTAGGTGAGTATAGTGCCCTTGTTGCAGCGGATGTCTTATCCTTCAAGGAAGCTTTATCACTTGTTCATCAACGTGGAAAGCTAATGGAGCAGGCTTATCCAGAAGGGGATGGCGGCATGGCTGCCATACTTGGTTTAGATCAAGAAACGATTAAGTCTGAACTAGCTGCTTTAACTGAAGTTGTTGACTTAGCGAATTTAAATTGTCCTGGACAAATTGTTATTTCAGGTACGAAATTTGGAATTGAACAGGCAATGCCATTGCTAAAAAATGCAGGTGCAAAACGGGTTATTCCACTTAATGTTAGTGGGCCTTTTCACTCTAGATTGATGAAATCTGCTGCAGTAGATTTGGAGAATATTTTAACAGATATTAATTTTTCTGAAGCGGCTGTTCCAGTTTATCCAAATGTTACAGCAAAAAAGACGACGGATGCCGATCAGTTAAAGGCATTGTTAGTTCAACAACTTTATTCACCTGTTAGATTTCATGAAATTATTGAACAGTTGTTAAATGATGATTTAGATGCCATTATTGAGGTTGGTAATGGAAAAGTTTTAGCAGGTCTTGTTAAAAAAGTATCCCGTCGGGCAAAAGTTTTCTCGATTCAAGACCAATCATCGTTCCAAGCTTTTATCAATTGGTATCAGGGAGGCGAATAGAGTGAAGGCTAAAGTAGCGTTAGTGACTGGTGCTTCCCGCGGCATTGGCCGTGGCATTGCATTAGAATTAGCAAATAAAGGTTACCACATTGCTGTCAATTATTCGGGTAATCAAGCAAAAGCTGAGGAAGTAGCTGAAGCAGTTAAGCAATTTGGACAGCAAGCCCTTGTATTAAAAGCTGATGTTTCCAATGAAGCAGAAGTTAAGGAAATGATTAAAACGATCATACAAGAGTGGGGTTCATTAGATGTTTTAGTTAATAATGCAGGTATCACAAGAGATAATTTATTGATGCGGATGAAGGAAGAAGAATTTGATCAAGTGATTGATACCAATTTAAAGGGTGTCTTCCTCTGTATGAAAGCTGTCACAAGACAAATGATGAAGCAAAGGTCAGGGAAAATTATTAATATCTCATCCGTTGTTGGTATTAGTGGTAATCCTGGACAAATAAATTATGTAGCGGCTAAATCAGCAGTTATTGGAATGACAAAGACCGCAGCGAAGGAACTTGCTTCACGTAATATTTCAGTTAATACAGTGGCACCAGGTTTTATCGAAACAGAGATGACTGATCAATTAGATGAGTCGTTAAAAGAAGAGATGTTTAAATTAATTCCCCTTGAAAGACTGGGTACGGTTGAGGATGTAGCAAAAGCTGTAGCTTTTTTAGCCTCAGATGATGCCAATTATATCACTGGACAAACCTTAAATGTTAATGGTGGTATGGTGATGTAGACAAAATATTTACTTTAAAGGAGGTGAAAGAAATGGCAGATACATTTGAACGCGTAAAACAAATTGTTGTTGATCGTCTTGATGTTGAAGAGGATAAAGTGACGATGGACGCTTCATTCCAAAAGGATTTAGAAGCAGATTCATTAGACGTTGTTGAGCTTGTTATGGAGTTAGAAGATGAGTTCGATATGGAAATTGCTGATGATGAAGCAGAAAAAATTGAAACAGTTGGCGATGCTGTTGAATACATAGACAGCCATGCATAAACAAATAACAAAAAAGGTCTCGTCAATTTGTACGAGACCTTTGCATTTTTCCTAGAGAAAAGCTAATATATAAAGAGAAAAGGAGGTGTTAAATGTAATGAATTTCAGCCCCTTGCAAGAAGAACTAGGGATCCAATTTAATAATCAGAAGCTTCTCACTCAAGCTTTCACTCACTCCTCTTATGTGAACGAACATAGAAACCGAATGCATCATGACAACGAACGATTAGAATTTTTAGGTGATGCTGTCCTTGAATTAGGTATTTCTCAATATTTATATCGAACTTATCCAAATAAACCTGAAGGAGAACTAACTAAGTTACGTGCGGCTATTGTATGTGAGCCTGCCTTAGTTAAGTTTGCATTAAGTCTACAATTTGATCGTTATGTACTGCTTGGCAAAGGTGAAGAACGAACAGGTGGAAGAAAGCGCCCTGCCTTATTAGCGGATGTATTTGAAGCTTTTATTGGTGCACTTTATTTAGATCAAGGTTTTGAGACAGTCGTTAGTTTTTTACACGCACATGTCTACCCCAAAGTTAAACAAGGTATCTTTTCACATGCATTAGATTATAAAAGTCAGCTCCAAGAGCTCATTCAACAAAATAAACATGCTGAGATCAACTATGAGATTGTTGCTGAAAATGGTCCAGCACATGACCGAGAGTTTATTGCCCATGTTAAAATAAATAAAGAAGTAGTGGGTATTGGACATGGTCGGACAAAGAAAGAATCTGAGCAGCGTGCTGCTAAAAAAGCATTAGACAAACAACAGAATTCGATTTAGTTGAACGTTGGCTTGTTTTTATGAAATGAATCGTAAAAACGAGCCAACGGTTATATTATTTACGAATATTTGCTAATTCCTCAATAAAAGCTTGCTTTTCAGAAATGCTGAGTGAGTCCTTGGTCATGATATGGTCATATAACCACTTTAAATCTTCATATTTATCGAGATTATAATCTACTGGATCAAGCAAAACGACATTAACAACATCCAGTTTTTCTCCAATCCTCTTTAAAATGTAGGACAAGTTTTCCTGAGTTGCTGCAGATAAGTCCATTATTCTCCTCCTTCGCAAACTAGCCTTCTATCATAGCTCTCTTTATGATAAAATAAATGAGTTGAAATAGAAAGAGATGATTGTCATTTTTAAATGAAATAGGTGAAAATTATGTTTTTAAAAAGATTAGAGTCTGTTGGATTCAAATCATTCGCTGAACCAATCTCGGTGGATTTTGTACCAGGCGTAACAGCTGTTGTCGGTCCAAATGGAAGCGGAAAAAGCAATGTTACGGATGCGGTTCGTTGGGTATTAGGTGAGCAATCTGTCAAATCATTGCGCGGGGAAAAAATGGAGGATATTATTTTTCAAGGTAGTGATACGCGTAAACCGTTAAATATAGCGGAGGTTACTCTCATTTTAGATAACCAAGATCGAGCCTTACCCATTGATTATCAGGAAGTAAGTGTAACGAGACGTGTTTACCGATCCGGTGAAAGTGAATTTTTCTTAAATAAACAGTCTTGTCGCCTAAAAGACATTATTGACTTATTTCTAGATTCTGGTTTAGGGCGAGAAGCTTTTTCAATCATTGGACAAGGAAAAATCGAAGAAATATTAAGCTCAAAAGCAGAAGAAAGACGAACCATTTTCGAAGAAGCCGCTGGCGTTTTAAAGTATAAAAATCGGAAGAAAAAGGCGGAATATAAACTTGCTGAAACACAAGAAAATTTAAATCGTGTGGAAGATATTATTTTTGAAATTGAAGGGCAATTAGAGCCGTTAAAACAGCAATCATCGAGAGCAAAAGAATATTTAACTCAAAAAGAACAGTTAAAGGAAGCTGAAGTTACTCTATTACGAACGGAAATAGAAATGCTACATAGTGAATGGCAGCAATACTTGAAAGAAATTGATCATTTAAAAGAACAAGAAAATCAATACACAGTTGACCTGCAAGTTGAAGCTGCCCAGATAGAAAAAGACCAGCATCAAATCGAACAACTTGATGAAACGATTGAAACTTATCAGCAAAAATTACTCACTTTAACTGAATCATTTGAAAAATTAACGGGACAAAAAAACGTCATCTTAGAAAGATCAAAACATACAACAGAAAATAAAGAAAAATTAACTCGGCAGTTATCTGATCTAACTGAACAAGTGAACATAACTGAGCAACAATTTAGTGAGGAACAAGAAAAGCTAACGCAAATCAGAGAGACGAGAAAAGAGACTACTGATGAATTGAATCAACTTCAACAACAGTTGAAGCTTGATCAAGGTGAATTGGAACATCAAATTGAGTCTAACAAGGCCGATTATATCGAGAAACTTAATGAGCAAGCAACAACAAGACATGCGATAAAAACGATTGATCAACAACTTCAACAGATTACGGATCAAAAAGAAGGAGATCTATCGAAACAATCGACTAATAACAGTGAGTATGAGCAATTACAGAAAGAAAAACAGGAATTAATCGATAAAAATGCAGAGCTAAAAACAGCAGCAGCGCATCTAACCGAAGAGATCAATCAAAAAAATAGCAAGCGTCATCAAGAAAATGAACGATTAGCTGATATGCAAGCAAAGCTCGAACAAGGCAATCGCCAAATTGATCGATTGCAATCAAGAAAAGAAATGTTAGAAGAAATGAAGGATGATTTTCAAGGCTTTTATTCTGGGGTAAAGGCAGTTTTACAAGCTAGGGAACAAGGAAAGGTCGATCAAATTCACGGAGCTGTTATCGAGCTGATTGATATTCCAGATCGTTATCTCGTTGCACTTGAAACAGCATTAGCTACTCAAGCGCAGCATGTCGTTGTTTCTAATGAACAAGCAGGACGAAAAGCGATCTCCTTTTTGAAACAGCAAAATAAGGGACGAGCAACTTTTATCCCGTTAGATGTTATTAAGGCAAAGAAAATTCCAACTAACTATTTATCAAAATTAGAAACACATCCGGGTTTTGTGACAATTGCTAATACAGCCCCACAGACAGATTCAACTTTTCAAATAGTTGTTGATTATTTATTAGGCAACACGATTATCGCTCAATCCTTGAAGGATGCGAATGAATTGGCTCGACTCGTTGATCGCCGCTATCGAGTGGTAACCCTGGATGGTGATATCGTTAACCCTGGTGGCTCGATGACAGGTGGTGCGCGAAAAGCAACGAATCAACCTTTGTTTACTAGAGATAAGGAGTTGCAAACACTAGCTAATAAAATAACAGACTTCGAGCAGCGAATTAATGCGTTTGAACAAGAAATCGAACAAAAAAAAGCCCTTCTCAATCAATATGATGAGGAGCTCGTTGATTTGAATGAGAAAAAAGAAGCTAACCAAGTTGTGCTACATCAAAATGAGGGGGCTTTACAATCTAATCAAATTCAGCTTTCACATTATCAAAAGCAAATTGAAATGGCTCAACAAGATCAAGCACAAATGGCTTCTGAATACAGCCGCTTAGAAACAGAAAAGCAAGAAAATGAAACAAATTTACTTCAGTTAAGTACAGAAATAAAGCAAATTCAGGAGCAAGTTGACAAATTAACCGCACAACAAAAAGATTTTGAAAAAAACAAAGCTTTGTTACAGTCAAAAGTTCAAACCTTAGAAGTTAAATCTGCTGAAGACAAAAAAGAAATGTCTTATCAAACTGAAAAGGTCAAGCAACTAGAAAATAAATTAACTGATTTAAAATCAACCATTGATCAAGTTGAAGCAGAAATAGATGAAATTACTAAAATAGAGGAAAGTATTGAACATGTGTCTGAGCTAGACCAAAAAATAACGACAAATGAAAATGATAAGCAAGAGGTCACAAAGACGATTCAAACGAAAAGAAAAGAACGCCTGTCATTAACTGAGGCTTTGGCAGAGCGTGAAGACAAGCATCGTCTCTTACAAGGTCAAAGACAAGCGTTAATTGATCAAAGACAGACGATTGAAGTAAAGGCGAATCGTTTAGATGTAGATCTAGAAAACCGATTAATGCAGTTGCAAGAAGAGTATGAAATGAGCTTCGAGAAAGCTAAAGAAGTTTATCCCAAAGCAGATGACTTAAAATCCCTACGTCGAAAGGTAAAACTCATTAAGCGGACAATTGAAGAGTTAGGGACGGTCAATTTAGGGGCGATCGATGAATATGACCGAATTGCAGAGCGCTATCAATTTTTAACGTCACAACAGATCGACTTACAGGAAGCAAAAGCAACACTTTATGCTGTTATTAATGAAATGGATCAGGAGATGGAACAACGGTTTGAGGAAACCTTTTCCCAAATAAAAAATGAATTCACCGATGTTTTTCGTCAATTATTTGGCGGCGGGCATGCAGAATTAACGTTAACAGATCCCAGTGCACTGCTCACAACAGGAGTTGAGATAAAGGCACAACCACCAGGTAAAAAAGCACAACAGCTCGCCCTTTTATCTGGTGGCGAACGAGCATTAACAGCCATTGCTTTACTGTTTGCCATTCTTCGTGTGAGACCTGTTCCATTTTGTGTTTTAGATGAAGTTGAAGCAGCTTTGGATGAAGCAAATGTCGACCGATTCAGTCATTATTTAAAAACATATAGTGAAGAAACACAATTTATTGTGATTACACATCGTAAGGGTACAATGGAAGGAGCAGATGTATTATATGGTGTAACCATGCAGGAATCAGGTGTCTCTCGCTTTGTCTCCGTTAAACTGGAGGAAACTGACGAATTATTAGAAACTAAGTGAAGAAAGGGGATGTAAAATGAGTTTCTTAAAGAAATTAAAGGATAAATTTACTTCTTCTAGCGAAGCAGAAGAAGTATCAGATAAATACAAATCGGGATTAGAAAAAACAAGGCAGTCTTTTTCAACCAAATTAAATGATTTAATCGCACGCTATCGAAAAGTAGATGAAGACTTTTTCGAAGAGCTAGAAGATGTGTTAATATCGGCTGATGTGGGTGTTAATACGGTTATGGAATTGGTTGAAGAACTTGAGATGGAAGTTAAACGTCAAAATATCAAAGAATCAAATGAATTGAAAGAAGTTATTTCAGAAAAGTTAGTTACAATTTATACAGAGGGTAATGCGGCTGCATCAACTCTAAATATGAAAGACGATGATTTATCAGTCATCTTGTTTGTTGGTGTCAATGGTGTTGGTAAAACGACAACGATTGGAAAGTTAGCTTATCAGTTTAAACAACAAGGGAAAAAGGTTCTACTAGTTGCTGGTGATACTTTTCGAGCAGGTGCAATCGAACAATTGGATGTGTGGGGCGAACGAGCTGGAGTTGAAGTGATCAAGCAAAGTGCAGGAAGTGATCCAGCTGCTGTTATCTATGATGGTATTCGAGCTGCAAAATCCCGGGGAGCAGATGTCTTGCTGTGCGACACGGCTGGGCGGCTGCAAAACAAAGTCAATTTAATGAATGAATTGAGCAAAGTAAACCGTGTGATTGAACGAGAAATACCTGATGCACCACATGAAGTGTTACTTGTCTTAGATGCTACAACGGGACAAAACGCTTTAAGTCAGGCGAAGATCTTCTCCGAAGCGACCAATGTTTCTGGGATTGTCTTAACGAAGCTTGATGGAACCGCTAAGGGGGGGATTGTTTTAGCGATTCGAAAAGAATTGAATATCCCAGTGAAACTTGTCGGGCTAGGTGAACAAATAACAGATTTAGAAACTTTCGATCCTAATGCCTTTGTTTACGGCTTATTTGCAGAAATGCTGCAGGAAGAATAAGTTTTTATTTTCTTCTTTTACAATTATAATATATTAATAAAAAATAATTGACGTTATAAAGAAGAAGTCATAGACTTGACAAACAGATTGATTTTCACCTAGTATTCTTATTGTAAAGGTTTGTTACTTAACGAGGGGTGCTGATATGTTAAAAAAAACGACACAAATCAATTATTTATTTGATTTTTACCAAGCCTTATTAACACCGAAACAGCGTGATTATATGGAACTCTATTATTTAGAGGATCACTCCTTGGGTGAAATATCGGAAGCTTTTAATGTCTCTAGACAAGCCGTTTATGATAATATCAGAAGAACAGAATCTATGCTCACGAATTATGAAGATAAGCTGAAGTTGTATGATAAGTTTATTCAACGACAAAGGATATTAGATCAATTATCAGAAGCAGCTCATCATAACGAACAAGAAAAGATCCTCGCGTTAGTCAAAATATTAAAAGAATTAGATTAGGAGGTACTCCTCTATGGCATTTGAAGGTTTAGCTGACCGTCTGCAAAGTACGATTAAGAAAATGACAGGTAAAGGGAAAGTAAGTGAACAAGATGTAAAAGTAATGGCACGAGAAGTACGCTTGGCATTACTTGAAGCTGATGTTAACTTTAAAGTCGTTAAAGACTTTGTCAAACGAATTAGAGAACGCGCTGTTGGTTCAGAAGTGATGGAAAGCTTAACACCTGGTCAACAAGTGATTAAAATTGTTAAAGAAGAATTAACCAATTTAATGGGGGGCGAGCAAAGTAAAATTGCTGTGGCTGAGCGTCCACCAACAGTCATTATGATGGCTGGTTTACAAGGTGCGGGTAAAACAACTACGACAGGTAAACTAGCAAATTTACTAAGGAAAAAGTATAATCGAAAGCCATTACTAGTGGCAGCTGATATCTATCGGCCAGCTGCGATTAACCAGCTACAAACAGTAGGTAAACAACTAGATATTCCTGTTTTTGAAAAAGGGACAGAAGTGAGTCCTATTGATATTGCTAATGAGGCAATTGAGTATGCGAAGGAAGAACACTTTGATTATGTCATTATTGATACAGCGGGTCGTTTACACGTAGATGATGACTTAATGGGTGAGCTTACTCAAATTAAAGAAAATGTTTCTCCAGACGAGATCTTCTTAGTTGTGGATGCGATGACTGGTCAAGATGCAGTCAATGTTGCTGAAAGCTTCGATAATCAATTAAACGTCTCAGGTGTTGTTTTAACTAAACTTGATGGTGATACACGTGGTGGAGCGGCTTTATCGATTAAGGCAGTGACTGATAAACCAATTAAATTTATCGGTACAGGTGAGAAATTAGATGAAATAGAGGCTTTTCATCCAGAGCGAATGGCATCACGTATTCTTGGGATGGGAGATGTTTTAAGCTTAATTGAAAAAGCGCAAGATAATATTGATGAGAAAAAGGCGAAAGCACTTGAAGAAAAGATGCGCTCTGCTAGTTTTGATTTTGATGATTTTCTTGATCAAATGGAACAGGTGAAAAGTATGGGGCCTTTAGATGATTTGTTGGGGATGATCCCTGGTGCAAACAAAATGAAAGGTCTTAAAAATGTTCAAGTTGATGAAAAACAATTAGTTTATGTTGAAGCGATTATTAAGTCGATGACAAAAGCAGAACGGCAAGACCCTAGCTTGATGAATTCCAGTCGTAAAAAACGGATTGCCAAAGGTTCTGGACGACCAATATCTGAAGTGAATCGTTTATTGAAGCAGTTTAATGAAATGAAAAAAATGATGAAGCAGATGTCCGGGAAACCAGGTGGGAAAAAGGGAAAACGCAAAAAAGGTTTTAATTTTCCGATGATGTAATGTAAAAACACTTTACAGGCTAAAAATAATCTGCTACAATTTAAAATTGTGTAAAACATTATTTAATGGAGGTGCTAGACATGGCAGTTAAAATTCGTTTAAAGCGCGTAGGATCTAAACGCAACCCTTTCTATCGTGTGGTTGTTGCAGATTCACGTTCACCACGTGACGGACGTATTATTGAGCAAATTGGCACATACAATCCGGTAGTTAATCCGGTTGAAGTGAAATTAGATGAAGAAAAAGCATTGAACTGGATGGCAAATGGTGCAAAACCAAGCGATACAGTGCGTAACTTATTCTCTAATGAAGGCATCATGAAAAAGTTCCACGACCAGAAAAATCAAAAGTAAGGTAGCGTGATAACATGAAAGCCTTAATAACAACAATTATTAAACCATTGGTAGATCACCCTGAAGCTGTTGAAGTAACAGAAAAAGAGGAAACAAGTAAGATTGTTTATCATTTAACTGTACATCCCGACGATGTAGGTAAAGTGATTGGTAGAAATGGACGGATTGCAAAATCAATTCGAACTGTTGTTTATGCGATAGGTTCTGATACGAAAAAACGCATTTATCTCGATATCATGTAAAACAGGGGAAGGTAATCTTTCCCTGTTTTCTGTATGTAAACATTTATTGAAAGTATAGTTATTTAACTATTATATATACTTTGTTATAGACCCGCAGGTGAGATATGTTTCGCTTTCCGTGGGTGCAGAGACCAACACCTGCATGACCTCCGTCCTGTAGGACTCAATACCGTGGAAAGCAAATTTATTGCTTTTCGGAACGACATAACGCACCTAACGTGCGAAGAAGTACATCATGTACAGATAAAATCAATAGGGACATTGAATAGCACGTCTCCTGAATACGATCAAGCGCTAATGACTATTTTCAGTGTGTGTAAGTTGAGTTAAAAAGAAAAATAATAGTTTAAAATTAATTTTTTTATCGTCTTCAAAGCGATTATTAAATTTTAACGGATCACTTAGGTGATTGGAACGGAAGGTGGCGACTCCAACGGGAATAGCGCGAGTCGAAGATCCACTCGGGAAAGTGATCTTCTTTCTCGAGTTAGCTGAGACCGTGCCCGTGGAAAGCGTCCATCTGCAGTGGAAATCACTGATTTAACTTTAGAATTTATCAATATAATAATTGTTCCCAGTTTATAAAATAAACTAAGTAAAAAAGCAGGTGATGAAATGACGCCATATTTTAATGTAGGCAAAATTGTTAATACTCATGGCATTAAAGGAGAAGTTAAAGTTGTGCGTATTACTGATTTTGAACAACGCTTTAAGCCAGGCAATCAACTATACCTATTTTTGAAAGACAAGTCTGAGCCAATAAAAGTAACGATTCAAAAGCATCGAAAGCATAAACAGTTTGATATGTTATTATTTGAAGATTTTACTTCGATCAATGAAGTCGAACACTTTAAAGAAGGTATTTTAAAAATACCAGCAACCGATCAGCATTCATTAGAAGAAGGAAGTTATTACTACCATGAGATTATTGGCTGTGATGTAAAAACAACTTCAGGAGAATCCCTTGGGAAAATTTCAGAGATATTGGCCCCAGGAGCAAATGATGTCTGGGTAGTCAAAAGAAAAAATGACAAGGATTTACTGATTCCGTATATTGAGCCAATTGTTAAAGAGGTAAATGTTAAAGAGAATTATGTTATTATTGAGCCGATGGAAGGGTTGTTATCCTAATGAAAATTGATATTCTCACCTTATTTCCAGAGATGTTTTCCGGTGTTATGGGGTCATCAATCATGAATAATGCTCAAAAACAAGACGCTGTACAATATCAAACCATTGATTTTAGGGAATATGCAGATAATAAACACCATAAAGTTGACGATTATCCATACGGTGGCGGAGCAGGTATGGTCTTAATGCCACAACCGATATTTTCAGCTGTTGAAGCAATAAAAAAAAATCCAGACACCCCACCTCGAATCATATTGATGTGCCCTCAAGGTGAACGCTTTACACAAAAGAAAGCAGAGGAATTAGCCAAGGAAGACCATCTTATTTTCATTTGTGGACATTACGAAGGTTATGATGAACGAATCCGCGAGTCCCTTGTTACTGACGAGATTTCAATCGGTGATTTCGTTTTAACTGGGGGAGAACTTGGTGCGATGGTCGTTGTTGATAGTGTCGTTCGATTATTGCCAGAAGTACTAGGTAATGAGGAATCAGCCGCTGAAGATTCATTTTCTACAGGCTTATTAGAGCACCCTCATTATACAAGACCGGCTGATTTTAAGGGGCATCAGGTACCAGAGGTCTTGCGGTCTGGCCATCATGCCAAAATCACGGAATGGCGTAAGAAACAATCTCTAAAAAGGACGAAAGAACGCCGACCAGATTTATTAAAAGATTATCCGTTAACAGCTGAAGAAAGACAATGGCTGAACGAATTGCAATAACACTTAAATGGTTAAAAAATTAAATATGGCTTGAAGTTCTCTCTCTTTTATGATATATTTATTGTCGGTCAAAAGCGAATGCTTTTGTTATAGAACGATGTTCCGCTGCCATAGTTTATCGGTCATGAGCATTAGTTGAGAAGGAGTGTATACACATGCAGCAATTAATTGCAGATATTACCAAAGACCAACTTCGTACAGACCGTCCTAAGTTTCGTGCAGGTGATACGGTAAAAGTTCACGTAAAAGTTGTAGAAGGTACTCGTGAACGTATTCAGATTTTTGAAGGTGTTGTCATTAAGCGCCAAAATGGTGGAATTAGTGAAACATTTACTGTGCGAAAAATTTCTTACGGTGTAGGGGTAGAACGTACTTTTCCAGTACATTCTCCACGAGTAGACAAGATTGAGGTTACTCGTCGTGGCCGAGTACGTCGCGCTAAGCTATACTACTTGCGTGAACGCCGCGGTAAAGCAGCACGTATTAAAGAAATTCGCTAAAATGAAAAGGTTAAGGAGCTTGAGATCTCAAGCTCCTTTTTTCAATATATAGGGAAAGCCAGCTATGTCATCATTTGAATGATTAAAAAATAGTTATATTTAACTTAACGGTTTAACAGCTATTAAATTTTGATCATGATTTACGATAATTCAATATCAATTTCTATCGTCATTAACCGATTGCTTGCGCTTTTGTTCATATACGTTTAAAATATTCAAGTAGGTTTTAAGGTTTTGATGAAAGGGTAAAATTTGATTAATGCTACATATTAAATGTTTTGGATGACGGTGGTGAGATGATGAAGGAAAAAGAACAAAGTGAATGGTTAAGCTGGATCAAAGCTTTTATTGTTGCTCTTTTTTTAGTTTGGTTAGTCCGAGCATTTATAATTATCCCAATCGAGGTCGAAGGTCCATCCATGTCCCCAGCTCTAATTGATCAAGATTACCTCATTGTTGAAAGACTATCTTATCAATTATCAAATCCGAAACGTTTTGATATCATTGTTTTTCATGCAACCGAACAGAAAGACTACATTAAACGGGTCATTGGTTTACCCGGTGAAACCGTTGAGTATAAAGAGGATCATTTGTATGTTAATAACCAATTAGTTGAAGAGCCGTTTTTAGCTGATCATTTAAATGACAATCAACATAACTCCCCATTTACAAACGATTTTAACTTAGCTGAAGGCATTCCTGGGCAACATCAAGTGATACCTGAGGGTTATTATTTAGTTCTTGGCGATAATCGACAAAACTCAACAGACAGCCGAATGATTGGTTTGATCCCAGAAGAAGATATTATCGGGCAGGCGAGATTTATCTATTGGCCTTTCAGTCGAATCAGTTCGTTAAATTAGAGGTGAAAAAATGACAATTCAATGGTTTCCAGGCCATATGGCAAAAGCTAGACGAGAAGTACAAGAAAAATTAAAATTAGTTGATTTTGTGATTGAATTAGTTGACGCAAGAGCCCCATCTGCATCACAAAATCCAATGTTACAAGAAATTCTGCAACAAAAACCAAAGATGCAAGTATTGATGAAAAAAGACTTAGCTGATCCGAATATGACTACTAAATGGATCGAAAAACTTAGAGAAGCTGCTGTTGAAGTAATTGCTGTTGATGTGCAAAATCGGCAAGATATTCAAAAGGTAATTGAAACAGCAAAAAAAATGACAAGTGAAAAAATGGCTCGCTTAAAAAGTAGAGGGGTTCGTCCTCGGGCTGGGCGAGCGATGATCATCGGTATACCTAATGTTGGCAAGTCAACATTAATTAATCGGTTAGCAAGTAAAAAAATGGCTAAAACAGGTGACCGTCCGGGAGTAACGACACAACAGCAATGGATTAAAGTGAAAAAGGATTTTGAACTTTTAGATACCCCAGGCATTTTGTGGCCGAAATTTGAAGATAAAAGAGTAGGCTATCAATTAGCTGCCATTGGTACGATAAAAGACCAATTACTTTCGATTGAGGATATTACTCGTTTTACTTTAAACTATATTCAGCAATCATATCCCCATCTATTAATGGAAAGATATCAATTAGAGGATGTCGAAGCTGATTTTGAACAAATTCTTGAGCAAATCGGACAACAAAGGGGAGCATTAGCCCCAGGTGGCAGTGTTGATCTAAGTAAAACAGCTGAGTTAATTATCCGTGATTTTCGCAACGGGAAAGTAGGGCGAATTACTTTAGAACAACCGAATGATTGATGAAGGAAAAGCGCAAACCATATCTTAATTGATATTCATTTGTGCTTTTTTATATTCTAAAAACTTACTCAAACATGTCGATATTAATAGTAATGGATGATAGAGGAGATTATAATTTGATGAAAGATTGTTCAATAGCTGAAATAAAACAATATTTAAATGAAGAAATAATTAGTGAGGAAGTCTTACAATCCTTGGAAACAGATCCGCGAAAAGGTGTTCAACAAGCCATTCAAGTCTATAAAAATAAACAAGCTAAACAACAGCTTTTGCAAAAACAATTTCTTGCTATGAAGAAATATGAACAATATTATCTGAATCAAGGGAAAAGATATATCGCCGGCATAGATGAAGTTGGTAGAGGTCCACTAGCAGGGCCAGTAGTGGCAGCAGCTGTCATTCTGCCTAAAGATTTTTCCTTACTAGGTTTGACTGATTCAAAGAAACTTAGCAGTAAACAACGTACGGTTTTTGCTCAGGAAATAGAGAGCTGTGCGGTAGCAGTAGGGATTGGTGTGATCGATAATGTTGATATTGATCGGGTCAATATTTATCAAGCGTCGATTTTAGCTATGGAACAAGCTGTAAAGAAATTAGCACCCAAGCCGGACCATCTGTTGATTGATGCTGTCCCATTACCCAATGTACCTTATTCAAGTGATATCATCATCAAAGGTGATCAAAAGAGTATCTCGATTGCAGCGGCTAGTGTGGTCGCTAAAGTTTATCGTGATCAAATGATGTCCCAATATCATCAGAAATACCCATATTATCAATTTGATCAGAATCAAGGGTATGGAACAGCCGGACACTTGCAAGGTCTGAAAAAATATGGAGTCACCCCAATTCATCGAAAATCATTTGCACCGATTAAGGACTATTTAGAAGGAGGAAAAGATGATGGGATCACTATTTTCTAATGTTTCATCACAACTTCAAACAATGTTGAAAGATCAGATGACAACACCTTTAACCTTACGACAAGGTCAAGTTATTCTTGGTAAAGTGACACAAATTTTTCCGAACCAAGTCGCATCGGTTCAATTTGGCAAGCATCAAATTATGGCTAAATTAGAGATCCCATTAACTGCTGAACAGTCTTATTTATTTGAAGTAACTTCTGTCGAAGATCTGCCTCAATTAAAAGTTATGACATCATCGGGATCTAATTTGACTTTGGCAGATCAAATTTTATCCATTCTTGCCAAATTGAATCTGAGTCCAACAAGGGAAAATCAACAATTTATTCAAGAAACGATCAATAATCAAATTCCTATTCGACAAAATGATTTAGAACAAGCTTTGTTATTACTGAAAAATGATCATAGTCAAGAAACGAAAACATTATTACTCGATATGCTCAAAGAACAGCTCCCAATTACGGAATTGACTATGCAATCAATGGAAGCTGTCAGTTCAAGAACAGGGTTAGTTTCACAAATGCAAACTTTGGCTGAGTCGTTAGCAAATAACGGTCCGCTCAGTCAACCTGCTCAACAATTACTAACAAAACTGCTAGTCATCTTAAATAGAGAACCAGTTAATGAACACAATTATACTGTTAATCGTGAGCAAACAGCGAACTTAGGAGCAACAACTCAAGATGAATCGAATATCCAAACAAAGCTTGATTTGACTCAAGTGCCTAAGCAAAATGCTCCAATTTCTGCTTCTAAGTTAAACTTAGAAAGTGATGCTCTCCTTAATCAGTTGAGCAAACAACTGGCTTTATCAGAAAAGCAATTATTTCAATTTAATAAAGTGCTGACTAACTTGAATAATGACCAAGTTGAACCCATCGATAAACATCTGGAACAGCTCCAAACATTATTAAAAGATCATCATGTCGCAGCTAAAGTAGCTCAGCAATTACCTAATCAAGCGGCTGCGTCTTTAGATGAATTTATTGATCAAGCAACACCAGCAAAACAGTTAGAATTTATTCGGCCGTTAACAGAACTTATTCAACTCCAATTTCCTAGAGAAAACAGTGCTCAAATTTTTGACCTTTTAAGTCAAATCAATCAGACAGAAGCAAATCTATTTCCGGTTAAAGATCAATTCTTAATCCATATGAAGAATTATCTATTGAATAGCGGTCTTGATTTTGAACATAACTTATCTGAAAATCAACAACGATTAACTGAACAGCCAGTCCCTCTTAAACAGCTGTTATTACAAGTTTTTGCTGAGCAATCGACACAGATGAGAGAAACAGATAATTTACTGAATTTATTAACGGGGCAACAGTTAACCCTTTTAAATGAGGATGCAAGTTTTCTACATTTATCGACACATATTCCTGGTTTATTTGGAATTGAGGAAGATATAGAAGTCGAGTTCTATAGTCGGAAAGATAAAGAAGAAAAAATCGATGCTAATTATTGTCGAATTGCTTTTTATCTTGAATTAAATCAATTAGGGACAACAATTATTGATATGAGTGTGCAGAATAGAGTTGTTCATCTAACCGTTTATAACGATGAGGATATTTCTGATCTGCTCGATCAATATAAAACCTTGCTTAAGGATGGATTAACTAAATTAAACTACCAGTTATCAACGATCAGTTATAAAGTACTTCCAGATGACCATGAACATATTGCCATTAAGGCCGAACGAAATCAGCAAACATTTAAACAAAGTAGTTTGGATGTGAGAATATGAAAAAAGACCATCCCTATAAAAAGGCTGTCGCCCTCCAGTATGATCGGGAGAAGGCATCATCTCCAGTTGTTAAAGCAAAGGGGCAGGGCTACGTTGCTGAAGAAATTTTAAAACGTGCTAAAGATTCAGATGTCCCCATTCAAGAAGATAAAAGTTTAGTTGAGGTGTTATCTCAATTGAATATTAACGATAGGATACCAGAAGAACTTTATCAAGCAGTGGCTGAAGTTTTTGCTTATATATATAAAATTGATCAAACAAAAAAGAAATAAGCACAACTCAGCAGGATTATCCAGCTGAGTTGTAGAAATTATTAGGGAAATCAACTCAATCCATTCAGAACAAACTAATATTTCTGTAATGAGACTTACGAAATTAACGGCAAGAATGGGTTTGCATTTTCGAAGAAAGTGGAACAAATCTTATCTGTATGTCTAAAACAAAGCTTTTATGGAAACCCGGTGTTAACTAAAATCATTTATTTGCCAAGTCCAGTCCTGTAGTTAAAAATAGATCCGCCCTTAAGCAAACTAGGATTGGCTTAACAATGAAGTTGCGAGATGAATATAAAATAAGGAGTGTGTGAATTGAATTCCCCTCGAAATCGCCTCATCTATCTTGCTCAAAGTCCACTAGCAACAAGAGCCTTGTTACAAAAAGTCATCAAATTAGATCCAACATGTTCAAAAATATTTCACCATTCGACAAATGAATTGGTAAATACTTATCAACTCCCTGTTAGAAGAGCTGAAAAACTTTATCGCTATATTAAACAGTATCAAGAGGATTGTTCAGTATCAAAGAAATTAGCTGATTTTAAAATATGGACCATTCTTGATCAAGATTTTCCACTCTTATTAAAGCTAATTCCTGATCCTCCAGTTATCCTATATGGTTTAGGCAGATCTGATTACCTCCAACATTCCCCATCGTTAGCTGTCGTTGGAACAAGACACCCATCTCAATTAGCCAAGCAACATATGTATCGACTATTAAAGCCATTAGTTGACCGAGAATGGTTATTTGTCAGTGGAATGGCATATGGTATTGATGGTTATGCCCACCGAATTGCTGATTACTATAAGGGCAGAACTATAGCTGTTTTAGCCGGAGGTTTACTTCATCCCTATCCATCAAAGCACCTTGACTTATTTCATCGGCTAGCTAAAAATCATCTCGTTATTTCCGAATATCCACCACATTTAAAGCCAGAGCGCTACCATTTCCCAGAGCGAAATCGTTTAATCAGTGGTTTGTCATTTGCGACACTTGTCGTTGAAGCTCAAGAGAGAAGTGGCTCATTGATAACAGCTGATCAGGCATTAGAGCAAGGGAGAGAAGTGATGGCAGTACCTGGTGCTATCAGTTTGGCTCAAGCCAAAGGCTGTCATCATTTAATTCAAAATGGGGCAAAATTAATTCAAAATACCTATGATATTCTTCAAGAATGGGAACTAATTAAACGAAATTGGAGGCAAATCCGATCAGAAATACACTAATTTTATAAAATTAGCAATGATTAAAATTATATATATTTGACAAATGACTAGAAAGTATTTAATAATAGTGAATGTTTATTTTATATATTAAGTAAGCATATAATTTTATCAAAGGTTTGCGGTTACTCGTCCCATCGAAAAGATTTGTGGAAAGACTAAGGTCATCACATCCATGTGGAATTAAGGTCTAAAGTTTACTTATCTTTTCAGATTGTACAAGAATAAATGGTTTGCTTATTCTGAGTCCCAAAGGAGTCCTTTGATGAAGAAAAAAATTTAAAGGTACTAAATATTAGAAAAACTAATGCTCTCAAAGGAACTTCGACTAAGTTATCTACATCCTCGAACATAAAGATCCATTTTCTTCGTGCGATGTATCGCTCTGAAGCTTTCCTTGTCCTATAGGAACGTCGGAGCCATCACATCCATGTACTAGTGAATGTGTGCATATTTTTCTAATATGATCCAAATAAAAGCAGACCTCTTGGGAGGGAAAAGAATGTCAGATTATTTAGTAATTGTTGAATCTCCAGCAAAAGCCAAGACAATAGAACGTTATCTTGGAAAAAAGTATACAGTTAAAGCCTCGATGGGGCATGTCCGTGACTTACCAAAAAGCAAAATGGGAATAGATTTCGAAAACAGCTATAACCCTAGTTATATAACGATTCGAGGCAAAGGACCTGTTTTAAAAGAGTTGAAAACGGCAGCCAAAAAAGCTAAAAAAGTTTACCTTGCCGCTGACCCGGATCGTGAGGGGGAAGCTATTGCATGGCATTTGGCTCATAGTTTAAATGTTGATCCAAATTCTGATTGTCGTGTTGTCTTTAATGAAATTACCAAGGAGGCAGTCAAGGATTCATTTAAACATCCACGTCAAATTGATATGGATCTTGTTGATGCTCAACAAGGAAGACGTATTTTAGATCGATTAGTGGGTTACAACATTAGTCCATTACTATGGAAAAAAGTGAAGAAAGGTTTAAGTGCTGGACGTGTTCAATCTGTCGCCGTTAAGATGATTATTGATCGTGAAAATGAAATCAAGAACTTTAAACCAGAAGAATACTGGTCCATTGATGGCCAGTTCTTAGCAGGTACTGAATCATTTGAAGGTTATTTTTATAGTTTAGATGGAAAAAAACTTAAACTGCCAAATAAAGAGGCCGTTGATGATATACTGAGACGAATACCAGATAAGAAGTTCACGGTTGGGAAGGTGACGAAAAAAGAAAGGAAACGCAATCCTGCCTTACCGTTCACAACTTCTTCACTACAACAAGAAGCTGCTCGAAAATTGAATTTCCGAGCACGTAAAACAATGATGCTTGCCCAACAGTTATATGAAGGTATAGACTTGGGCAAAAAAGATGGTGGGATAACCGGGCTGATAACTTATATGCGGACGGATTCAACGCGTATTTCAGAAACAGCTCGTACAGAAGCACGTCAATATATTACCGAGCAATATGGGAAAGAATTTTTAGGTGTAACAAGAAAAGTAAAAAATCAAGATCAAGCACAGGATGCTCATGAAGCTGTACGACCAACCTCAGCTTTCCGGGAACCAAGTGCTTTAAAATCAGTTTTATCTAGAGATCAGTATCGACTCTATAAATTAATATGGGATCGATTTATTGCCAGTTTAATGGCTCCGGCTGTTTTGGATACGATGACTGTCCAATTAAATCAAAATGGGGTAGCTTTTCGTGCGACAGGTTCAAAGATTAAATTTAAAGGTTTTATGAAGATTTATATTGAAGGTAATGATGATAATAAAAAAGAAGAGCACAAACTGTTGCCTACACTTGAAGAAGGAATGGTTGTTGAAGCTGACAAAATAGTTCCGAATCAGCATTTTACTCAGCCGCCACCTAGGTATACAGAAGCCCGTTTAGTGAAAACAATGGAGGAGAAGGGGATAGGCCGACCCTCTACTTATGCTCCAACGTTGGATACAATTCAGCGACGTGGTTATGTTACCCTTGATAATAAGCGATTTGTACCGACTGAGTTAGGAATCATTGTGATTGATCTCGTTGTCGAATTCTTCCCTAAAGTTATTGATATTGACTTTACGGTAGAGATGGAGAATGACCTTGATGCGATCGAAGCAGGGACACGCAATTGGGTTGAGATCATTGATAGCTTTTATCAAGAATTTGAAAAAAGACTTAAAGTTGCAGAAGAAGAGATGGAAAAAGTTGAAATTAAAGATGAACCAGCTGGAGAAGACTGCGAAAAGTGCGGTCACGAAATGGTTTATAAAATGGGGCGCTATGGCAAATTTATGGCTTGCTCTAACTTTCCAGAATGCCGAAATACAAAAGCTATCTTAAAAGAAATTGGCGTTACCTGTCCCAAATGTAAAAAAGGTCAAATTGTTGAACGCAAATCTAAAAAACGCAGAACATTTTATGGTTGTGATCAATTTCCAGAGTGTGATTTCTTGTCATGGGATAAACCTATTCCACGCTTATGTCCAAAGTGTAATGAACAATTAGTTGAGAAAAAGGTTAAAAAAGGCGTAAATGTTCAATGTATTGCTTGTGACTACAAAGAAGAGACACAAAAATAGCCAAACTGTACACTTGCTCTAAACAAGTGTACAGTTTTTTTATGATTAGAAAATTATTAAGTCATTTTTATCACAGCTAACCGTCTATAAATCGCAGGTCTACAAGACGTAGCCCTAACGCCCACTGATTGAAGTAATGATTTTAGAAAATAATTGTGTCTAGCTTAAACCTACAAAGAAGTGGTCTTTTTTTGTTTGTAAAATGGGTAAACTTTAAGCCATTGATCTTTAACTTGTTAATCTAGTAATGAAAGATGAATGACTAACAGAACTTTAAATTATTGACAATTTCAGAAGCTAGCGCTATAATTTTTGTTTGGTAAGTAAATTTGCTTGACGTTTATTTATTGTGATATGATATAAATATATAAAGGATTCTGAACTTTAATATTATTCGGTAAATAATTTGCGTTAATGATGACAATATGATACGGTTTAATCGCCTGCATTAATGAGGTGTAACACTGGACAACAATAAGATTCAAGAACAATTTAGTTAATATTTAAAGATTGAAAAATTGTATCGCACTATACCTTAAAGTATTATAATCAAGCTATCAATGTTTTGGTCAATTTTTTAAAGCAAGAGAATATCACTGGTTTTGATGTGGTTGATGATCGAGTTGTCCGATATTTTTTAACTCATCTCTATCAACAGAAGTTAAGTAGAAAAAGTGTTGCCCGAAAAATTTCTAGCTTAAGTACATTTTATCGATATTTAGAGCGAGAAAACATAACAACGAGTCATCCTTTTTTATCAGTTTCATTGCCCAGGTCTGAGCATGCACTACTTCCTTTTTTATATCAAGAGGAATTAGCAGAATTATTTACGATAAGTGATTTATCGACATCGATTGGGCAGCGGAATTAAGCTTTACTTGAACTTATGTATGCAGCTGGTATCTGTGTAAGTGAATGTGTCAGTTTAACAGTTGACGTGATTGATTTTTCTTTGCAAACGCTAGTTATGGGGAAAGGGAGAAAAGAGCGCTATATACCTTTTGGCTCTTTCACTGGAAAAGCACTGCAACAGTATATCAATGCTGGAAGAGAACAATTATTAAAGAAAAATCAAGAAGGAACGAGCTTCCTTTTTTTAAATGCTAAAAGAATGCTGATTACAACTCGTGGTATTCAATTTGTATTAAATAGAATAGTTGAAGAAGCAGCTGTTACAGCTCACATCCATCCTCATGCCTTACGTCACACGTTCGCAACACATATGTTAAATGCAAGTGCTGATCTGCGAACTATACAAGAATTATTAGGGCATGCTCATCTTTCTTCAACACAGGTCTATACTCACGTAACAAAGGATTGCTTGAAGGATGTGTATATGAAAACGCATCCAATAGTGCAGAAAAAGTAATGAGGTGAACCAATGGAAACACAATTTCATGCAACAACGATTTTTGCCGTTCACCATAATGGACAGTGTGCTATGAGTGGTGATGGTCAAGTGACAATGGGGAATGCAGTTGTCATGAAGCATAAAGCAAGGAAAGTCCGCCAACTTTTCAAAGGGAAAGTATTAGCTGGTTTTGCTGGATCAGTGGCGGATGCCTTTACCTTATTTGAAAAATTTGAAGCAAAGTTAGAAGCATTTAATGGGAATTTAGAACGTTCTGCTGTTGAATTGGCTAAAGAATGGCGGAGTGACAAAATGCTTCGAAAATTAGAAGCGATGCTAATTGTAATGAATAAAGAAACGCTACTTCTTGTTTCAGGTACCGGTGAGGTAATTGAACCGGATGATGGAGTTTTGGCAATTGGGTCTGGCGGGAATTATGCGTTGGCAGCTGGGCGAGCTCTAAAGCGGTATAGTCCTGAAAAAACAGCAAGTGAAATCGCTCAGTCAGCTTTAGAAATTGCTAGTGAAATTTGTGTTTACACAAATGATCAAATTATTTTAGAAAAACTTGACTAACAGTGTGTGTTCAAAAAGGAGGATGAAAAGTATCGTGTTGGTAGTTAGTCGGAAATTTTCTATTTTCGGCATGTCAATTTCATCAGACTTTTTGAACATCCTCTAACAGCAAGCTAGGAGGTGGTGGGTTGAAAGTAGATCTTTCACCCAAAGAAATTGTTAAAGAACTAGATCAATATATCGTTGGTCAAAATCAGGCCAAGAAATCTGTCGCTATAGCGCTGCGGAATCGGATTCGCCGAATGAAAATTGATGACAAGTTTCGAGAAGAAGTTGTCCCAAAAAACATACTAATGATTGGACCGACTGGTGTTGGTAAAACAGAAATTGCTAGACGATTAGCAAAATTGGTCGGGGCTCCTTTTGTCAAAGTAGAAGCAACAAAGTTCACAGAAGTTGGTTATGTTGGTCGTGATGTAGAGTCAATGATTCGAGATTTAGTTGAGATGGCCATTCGCATGGTTAAACAAGAAAAAATGCTTGAAGTTCAGTCAAAAGCTGAAGACTTAGCGAATCAAGAATTAGTAAAATTACTCGTCCCACTAACAAAGAAACAACAAAATCATATAAAAAATCCATTTGAGGTTTTCTTCCAACAAAATGAAGATGAAGATGACTTAGATGATCAGCCACAAATAAATGAAGAAAAGTTAAAAAAACGAACACAAGTTGAACACAAACTAGCACTTGGTGAATTAGAAGATACCATGGTTACCGTAGAAGTCGAAGAAAATCAACATTCGATGTTCGATATGATGCAGGGAACTGGAATGGAGCAAATGGGCATTAATATGCAAGATATGTTTAGTCAATTGGTGCCTAAAAAAATGAAAAAACGGAAACTCCCAGTGAGTGAAGCCCGAAAATTATTAATTCAGCAAGAAGCACAGAAATTAATTGATATGGAAGAGGTTGCTCAAATTTCACTTGATAGGGTTGAGCAATCAGGAATGGTCTTTATTGATGAAATTGATAAGGTTGCAGGAAAAAGCGAAGGAAAAGTTGATGTCTCGCGAGAAGGAGTCCAACGTGATATCTTACCCATTATTGAAGGTTCAACGATAGTTACTAAATACGGCTCGGTAAAAACCGATCATATTTTGTTTATCGCTGCTGGTGCTTTTCATATGGCAAAACCATCTGATTTAATCCCTGAGCTTCAAGGGCGTTTTCCGATTAGAGTTGAATTAGAGAAGCTTTCAGTTGATGATTTCAAACGTATTCTATCTGAGCCATCAAATGCTTTGCTTAAACAATATCAAGCCTTACTAAAAACGGAAGATATTGACATTGTATTTACTGAAGACGCAATTACTCGAATTGCTGAGATTGCTTATGAAGTGAATCAGGAAACAGATAATATTGGGGCCAGACGTTTGCATACCATTCTAGAGAAATTGCTAGAGGATTTACTATTTGAAGCCAATGATATCACCATGACTTCAATTAATATAACACCACAATATGTAGATGAAAAACTCAAGGCAATTGTGAAAAATAGAGATTTAAGTCAGTATATCTTGTAGAAATAGTAATAAAGGAAATGGAGGAGTAACATGGAACTATTAGAGCGAGTAAGAAAAATCAATTCAATTTTACAAGGGGCAACAGCTAAAACAATTAACTTTAACCAGATGGCAATTACGTTACAAGAAATCATTGGGGCAAATATCTTTGTGGTGAGTAGAAAAGGGAAACTAATAGGTTTCTCAATCAATCAAAAGATTGAAAATCCGCGAATGAAAGCCATGCTTGAAGAAAGACAATTCCCAGAAGTATATACAGAAAGTTTATTTAATATCCATAGCACAACGGCGAACATTGATATTGAGAGTCCTTATACGGCATTCCCAGTTGAAAATAAGGATTTGTTTAAAGACGGACTAACGACTATAGTGCCTATTATCGGCAGTGGCGAACGTTTAGGAACCTTAATCTTAAGTCGATTAGACACAATCTTTAACGATGATGATTTATTATTAGCTGAGTATGGAGCTACAGTTGTTGGGATGGAAATCCTTCATCAAAAAACGGAAGAAATTGAAAAAGAAGCTCGCTCCAAAGCTGTTGTTCAAATGGCTATCAGCTCATTATCTTATAGTGAATTAGAAGCGATTGAGCATATATTTGCTGAACTAGAAGGAAAAGAAGGTTTATTAGTTGCAAGTAAAATTGCTGATAGAGTTGGTATTACACGGTCAGTTATTGTTAATGCTTTACGCAAACTAGAGAGTGCAGGTGTTATTGAATCACGTTCATTAGGCATGAAAGGTACTTATATTAAAGTATTAAACAATAAATTTCTTTACGAGCTTCAGAAATTAAAAGCAGAAGAAAATTAAGAAAGGGACTGTTGCAAATGTATGATCTACATCTTGTGACAGTCTCTTTTTGTGTAATTTAACCTATAGTACTATGCCAATATCGAATCTCCTTCATCATTTTAACTCCCCTCTAGAAAAGCTGCGAGAACACGCCTATCTGATATTTCAATCGACAATTCAAGCCAAAATATCAAATAAAGCGCTTCTATCATACATTTCAAATGAAGCCTCAAGCCAAACTGTTGGATAGAGTGCTTTTATCAGTTATTTCAAACGAAATCCTAAGTCAAGCTGCCGGATAGAGTCGATCTATCCGGTGTTTTGATTGGAATGGTGAGCCAAAAAGTTGAATAGAATTTGCAATCGCATGTCTAATACCGTCAAATAAAAAAGCTATTGAACAACATATGCATCATTGTGCAATAACCTCTTTTTTATAAGTAAGCAGCATAATGGCTAAAGCAATTATTCAAAACATAAACAAACACGCTATAGATGAGAATAGTCGCTGATGGGGGATTTGAATCACATTTTTTCTTCATCTTGTTAAATAAAATCACTATTTGAGTCACTATAATAAGTCTATTGTGTAAATATATACTTTAAATTTTTGTTCTAGTTAATCTACGAGTGAGTTTTAATGACTCATTAAGTTTGAACTATTTACTTCAAAGATAGATCAATCTATATAAGAGGTATAACGTTAGTAGGGAGTCATAAGACCTAAAATAAATTTGATAAATCCATATTAAGTAAATTGACCATTACTTTTAGCTTAAATAGCTGTAAACTCTTGATTAATAAGGATAATAAAGCTAGAATTTTATTGGCTTTTTGAACCATTTGTGTGATAATAACAACATGAGTAAATTTTACAAAAAATCTATTTATTCGACTAAATATAAAATTAGGGCAATAGTAGCACAAATTCGCACTTTTATTAATAACTTTAGTCAGAATTTCTCATAATCTAATGACAGTTTCTTTTATTTCCAATACAATTGATGTAGATTATGTATAGAAAAGGTTTAAAATTATTTCAACAAAAGTTAGACCATCTCGGCGAAAATAGTCAAATACAGGTAAAGGAGGGAGAAACATGTCGATATTTGGACGTTCGATCGACAATATGCATCATGGTTTAAATTATGCTTTTGTAAAAAATGAAACAATCTCAAATAATCTAGCAAATATGGATACAGCTAACTATAAAGCAAAAACAGCTAAATTTAAGAGTTTATTAGAACAAGAGGCAACTAATCAATTCCAAGCAAAGCGGACAGATCCACGTCATATAGACTTTGGTCAAACAACAAGTGATTTTCAAATTCATACTAACTCTAACACCCAATATAACCATAATGGAAACAATGTTGATGTGGATAAGGAAATGGTTGAACTAGGCAACAATCAGATCTATCATCAAGCATTAGTCGATCGATTAAATGGTAGTTTCGGTACATTACAGAATGTTATACGAGGAGGGCGTTAGACATGAGTGTTTTTAATAGTATTAATTCGAGTGGTTCAGCATTAACTGCTCAAAGGTTGAGGATGGATGTTATTTCTTCAAATATTGCCAATGCTGAGACGACTCGAGCAAGAATTAATGAAGATGGTGAGTTTGAACCATACCGCCGAAAAACTGTACGCTTTCAGGAAAAGGGACAATCGTTTGCTAGTCAATTAAGTCGGGTTAAAAATAAGCAGGCAGAAATGACTAATGGAGTACATGCAACCGCTATTACAGAAGATGATGAGCCTTTCACTTTAGTTTATAACCCCTCACATCCTGATGCTGGCGAAGACGGTTATGTCCAAGTACCTAATGTTGATCCATTGCAGGAAATGGTAGATTTAATGAGTGCAACAAGATCATATGAGGCTAATGTGACGGCACTAAATGCCTCGCAAGGGATGCTGACGAAGACGCTTGAGATAGGAAGATAACAGGGAGAGGGTGAAAGTAATGGGTATTGATCTTCAGGCTTTACAATCGATTCAGCCCACATCTTACATAAATGCAGTAAATAAAACTGAGGAAAACTCTGTAAACAATCAATTTTCAGATCAGCTTAAACAAGCACTTGAACAGTTAAATAATGCTCAGCTAGAAACGGAAATGAAAACCGACATGCTAGTTAATGGTCAAATCGATCAACTGCATGATGTGATGATAGCTGCACAGAAATCATCATTATCTATGAGCTTAGCCGTGGAAGTGCAAAGTAAAGTTATTGATGCTTACAATGAAATAATGAGAATGCAAGTATAAATAAGAAAGATTGTTCAAAAAGTTCAATAAAAATGATATGTCGAGAACGAAGGACCTATGACCAACTATTGAAACATTCTGGGACTGGATTCAGAATAAAACAGATACTTATTCTTGCACTATCTGAAAGCGCAAGATTTTATCAATGAACGTAGAAGTAAATTTTAGGTTTTACTTCTATAATTTTATGGGGACACGTTGACTCGAATTTCTTAATGTATTTTACTGATCTTTTTAAACACGCACTAAAGGTACTTCAATTGAAAGTTGTTTGGTATGGAGGCACATAATGAAAGAGAAATTTAATCAGTACAAAGACAAAATAGTTGAATTTTGGCATATAAGAACTAAAAAAGAAAAAGGACTTATATTGTCTTCCCTTTTGATTTTTCTAGTTATAGTTGTTGGTGGCAGCATTTTAGCTACACGGACAACGATGGTTCCTTTATACAGTAATCTGTCTATGCAGGAAGCGGGTCAAATCAAAGAGGAATTAGATATAAGAGGCGTGCAAAATGAAGTTAGCGATTCTGGAACAACCATCCATGTGCCAGAAGGAATGGCAGATAGTTTGTTAGTTGAATTAGCAGCCCAAGGTATCCCGCAAAGTGGAGGGATTGATTATTCTTTTTTTAGTCAGAATAGTTCTTGGGGTGTAACGGATAACGAATTTGACATCATGAAATTAGATGCGATGCGAACTGAACTAGCTAATCTAATTTCAAGTATATCTGGAATTGAACAGGCAAACGTTATGATTAGCATGCCACAGCAACAGGTTTTCGTTAGCGATGAGGAAGAAGAAGCGACAGCATCAATTGTGTTAGATGTCGCTCCGGGTCATCGTTTTGAATCTGAACAAATTAACGCTCTTTATCATCTGGTGTCAAAGTCAGTTCCCAACCTTCCTGTTGAGAATATCGGTATTTTAGATCAGAACTTCAATTATTATGATATGGAAAATGGGAGTGACTTTTCAAGTGGTGATGTCTATGCCTCACAACAGGCAATTAAACAAGACATAGAGCGAGACATTCAGCGTCGCGTACAACAAATGCTTGGAACGATGATTGGGTCAGATAAGGTTGTGACTTCGGTAACAGCGGATATTGATTTTACTCAAGAGAACCGTGTGGAAGAACTTGTTGATCCAGTTAATGAAGAAATAGATGGTTTACCTGTCAGTATCGAGAGTATTCAAGAGAGTTACTCTGGAGAAGGGGCTTTTGATGGACAAGTCGGTGCCGGAGAAGAAGATATTCCTAATTATCCTGCTGGAGATACCGGACAAGGTGATTATGAATTAATTCAAGATTCGATCAATTATGAATTCAATCGAATTCAGCGCGAAATTAGTGAGAGTCCATATAAAGTAAGAGATTTAGGCATTCAAGTTGCAGTAGATAGTCGTAAAGATACGGTAGGAGAAGGCGGTGAGGTCGAATTGTTAACCGCTGCTGAACAGGCAAATGTTGAGGTAGGTATTGCTTCTATTTTAGATTCGATTATTGAAACAACAGTTGATGGATCATACGAAGAGGTTGATGTAACGCCAAATACATCAATTGTATTCCAAGAATTCAGCGGAATGGATCAACCTGAACAACCGATTACAGGTGGGATTCCATTATTCGCAATGATTATTGGTGGGATTTTATTATTATTGATCCTTGTTCTTATTATATTGTTAATTCGAAAACGTCGTGGTGTTGAAGATGAATTTGCTTATACAGAAGAAATTGAAGAAGTAGATACCGAGATTCCTGAGATAGAAGAACCGGATGATACAGACACGACGATAAAAAGAAAACAGCTTGAGAAAATGGCTAAAGATAAGTCTGATGAGTTTGCTAAATTATTACGCACATGGATTTCAGAGGATTAGGGGGAGAGCTGAATGGCTAGACATAAACACGTACTTACCGGTCGCCAAAAAGCAGCGATTCTGCTTATTTCACTTGGTCCCGATGTATCGGCAAAAATATATAAACATTTAACAGAAGAAGAAATTGAGAAGTTAACCTTAGAGATATCTTCAGTTAAAAAAGTTGAAGCAGAACAGAAAGAAGTTGTTATGGAGCAATTTCATCAAATTGCCTTAGCGCAAGATTATATCTCTCAAGGTGGGATAGGCTACGCAAAAACAGTGCTAGAAAAAGCAGTTGGCGGTGATGAAGCAGATAAAATCATTTCGCGTTTAACATCTTCATTACAAGTTAAGCCATTTGATTTTGCACGGAAGACAGATCCTGCACAAATTTTAAATTTTATTCAAAGCGAGCATCCGCAAACAATTGCTTTAGTACTTTCATATCTAGATAATGAACAAGCTGGGCAAATATTATCTGAGCTGCCTCAAGAAATGCAAGCTGATGTAGCGAAAAGAATTGCGATTATGGATTCAACGTCTCCTGAAATTATCTATGAAGTGGAACAAATATTGGAACAGAAGCTTTCGGCGACAGTTACACAAGATTATACACAAACAGGTGGTATTCAAGCTGTTGTTGAAGTGCTGAACGGAGTAGATAGAAGTACGGAACGAACCATTCTCGATGCACTTGAAGTTCAGGATCCAGAGTTAGCAGAAGAAATCAAGAAACGTATGTTTGTATTTGAAGATATAGTTACCTTGGATAACCGTGCAATTCAACGAGTTATTCGTGAAGTTGAGAATGATGATTTACGCCTATCACTCAAAGTTGCTAGTGAAGAAGTTCAAGAAGTTGTCTTTAGTAATATGTCAACTAGAATGGCTGAAACATTTAGAGAAGAAATGGAGTTTATGGGACCTGTTCGTCTACGTGACGTTGAAGAAGCACAGCAACGGATTGTGGCGGCTATTCGTAGATTAGAAGAAGTGGGAGAAATCGTTATTGCACGTGGTGGAGGAGATGATATTATTGTCTAATCTTCATCAGGAAACAAAAACAAAGGAAATTAAATTGAGACCAATCACATTTCCAAAGGTAGAAGAAGCTAACGACACTTCGGCATCTGATCAAAAAACCGACCAACTTACAGAATTGCTCAATCAAATTAGTGAAGCAGAGGATCGACTCAAACAGATTGATCAGGAAATAAAGACTAAGCGCGATGATATAGAGAAAGAAATAACAGCAGCAAGAGAAAATTGGCAAGCAGAAAAGGAAACTTTAATTGAATCAACTAAGAAATCAGCATTTGATCTCGGTTATCAAGATGGTCAACATCAAGGGTTTCAAGCTGTACATAAAAAAATTGACCAAGCTGATCAAATCGTTGAAGCGGCAAGAGAGCAAGAGAAGAAAATTGTCGGACAGAGTGAAGCGACGATTTTAGAATTAGCTGTAAAAATAGCCAATAAAATTGTTTCCTATGAAATAAGTGAAAATAACGCCTTTGTCGAAATGGTCAAACCAGCCATTCAAGAAGTTCATCATCAACCTTCAATTAAAATTTATACGAGCGTCGATGACTTTAATTTAATAACAGATCATCGTGATCAATTGATGACTTTATTAGATCCTGAAATTGTCCTTTCCGTACACCCGTTAGATACGTTGAAACAGGGTGATTGTACAATTAAAACACCCTATTCAAAGTTGGATGTGTCAGTTGATCATCAATTAGCCAAAATAAAGACACGCTTGATCGAGGTTATGGAGGAAATCAAACGTGAACATCAATAGTTATTTAGAAGCCATTGAACGAGTTGACTCATATACACGATTTGGGAAAATAAAACGAGTGGTCGGCTTGATGATTGAATCGATTGGTCCAGCAGTTAATATAGGTAATGTTTGTTATATTCATCCAGAGAAAGGTGAGAAAATCACGGCAGAGGTTGTTGGATTCACTGGTGAAAATGTATTGCTCATGCCTTATTCACCAATAACTGATATTGGTCCAGGTAGTTTAGTAGAAGCTACTGACCAATCCTTAATGATAAAAGTTGGTAAGGGATTGATTGGGCAAGTTATCGATGCATTAGGACAACCATTAGACCAATCGCCATTACCATTAGGATTAAAAAGTGTCCGCACTGAACAAACACCGCCAAATCCCTTGCAGCGTCCTCGAATTCTAGAGCCTATTGAATTAGGGGTAAAAACATTAGATACAATGTTAACAGTTGGAAAAGGACAACGGGTTGGTATTTTCGCTGGAAGTGGTGTTGGCAAGAGTACATTGCTCGGCATGATTGCTCGAAACAGTGAAGCAGATGTCAATGTAATTGCTTTAGTTGGTGAGCGTGGACGTGAGGTTAGAGAGTTTATTGAGGCAGATTTAGGTACAGAAGGCTTAAAAAGGTCAATTGTTGTTGTAGCAACTTCAGATCAGCCTGCTCTCATGCGGATAAAAGGTGCATACACCGCAACAGCAATTAGTGAGTACTTTAGGGATTTAGGCTATAACGTGAACCTGATGATGGATTCCGTTACACGTGTGGCTATGGCTCAACGAGAAGTGGGATTAGCAACTGGAGAGCCGCCAACGACAAAAGGATACCCACCTTCCGTTTTTGCTTTACTGCCAAAACTTTTGGAGCGGACAGGTACAAGTGATAAAGGAACTATTACTGCCTTTTATACCGTTTTAGTAGATGGTGATGATTTAAATGATCCGATTGCAGACACGACTCGTGGTATTTTAGATGGTCATTTTGTATTAGATCGAAAGCTGGCTGAGCAAGCTCAATTTCCAGCCATTAATGTTTTGAAGTCAATCAGTCGAGTGATGCCGCAAATCACGACATCTGATGAACAAAAGTTAGCTAATGAAATGCGTTTACACTTATCAACCTATGAGGAAAATTTTGAATTAATTCAAATTGGTGCTTATAAAAAAGGAACAAGTCCTCAGGTTGATCGAGCTATTCAGTTACAACCTAAGATTATTTCATTTCTAAAACAAGATATTGAAGAAAAATGCACAAGAGAAGAAGCAATAGCTATAATGAGATCAATATTAAATGGAGGATAAGCGTGATGGCAACTATAAAAGCGTTCAATAAAATTTTAGATCATCAAGAGCAATTGAAGAGTCAAGCCCAACTCGCTTATCGCCAAGCCGCTAACGATTTTGAAGTGAGTGCTGAAAAACTATTTTTATTATTGAAAAAAAAAGAACAAGTAGAAAAGGAATATAATTATTACTTGTCTTCATCTGGAAGTGTCACGACGTTAGCTACCCACTATGCCTTTATCGAACGAATAAAAGAAAAAATTAAATATGTTCAAATTGAGGTTAATCAGAAACGAGCAGTTATGGAAAAAAAACAAGAAAAATTAACTGAAGCACATGTCGAAGTGAAAAAGTTTGAAAAGATTATCGAAAAAAAACATCGGAAAGAACAGGATAAGATTAAATACCTGGAAAATCAAACAATGGATGAAATTTCAATCAGACAGTATTTTAATCATGGAAATAGGTGAAGAAGATGGCAGAACGTCCGAATCAAAATAGTGAATCTAAAAAAATAAGTTTTTTACAATGGATTTTTCTTATTATTATTCCTTTAATATTAGCCATCTCAATTACTTTTATTGTGCTATCTCTACTTGATTTAAATCCAATTGATAAGGCGAAAGAGTTTGCTAATCATATTCCGATTATTAACAATTTTGTTACAACAGAAGAAGAGGAAGAACTTGAGCGAAAAGAGCGCCAATATCAAAATCAAATTGATGATCTCGAGAGTGAGATGGCTATTTTAGAATCAGATTTAATTGTCAAGACAACAGAGGTTGATCAATTAAACCAAGAAATTACCAGACTGAATAATCAGCTTGATAATTTAAGGGAAGAATCCTCAGAAGAAGAAGAAGAGGGGCTGGATGATAATTTAACTAAATTAATTGATACATATCAAGAAATGGCTCCCAAAAAAGCAGCTCCTATTCTAGCAAACATGAGTGATCCCATTGCTATAGGTATATTGCGAGAAATTGATGAGGCACAGCGAGCGGCAATATTAAGTGCAATGGACCCAGAAAATGCCGCAGCATTTTCTGAACAATTACTTGATTGACATTTAATGATCACTACTTGAAGGGAGGTGAAAGGATGAATATAAGCGCACTACTTTTTCAAACTGTACCGATGCCAAGTCAGCCCATACGTGCTGAAATCCAGGCAAATAACCAAACATCTTTTGGCGGCTTGATTAATCATTTAATGGATTTATCTACCAATGATACAGATAGGATTCAATCGGATCATGACAAGCTAATCGAATGGTTAGAGAATTTGTCTGACGAAGACCTAGAGCTATTGTTTGATTGGTTTGAGCAAAAGTTTGATCTTGAAATTGAAGATAATGAGCAATTAATGTCTGAATTAAAGGATCTTGAAGAGTTGGATTTGAAGCAAGAGGATGAAGAGATTCAAGTATTATTGAATCAATTCAATTCATTAGACATTCAAACTGAACAGATTAATCACTTGAATGCAATGGCAAATCGCATCTCAAGCCATGATCAAAATGAATATCTATCATTAATAGACCAGACCACTCCGATAGAAAATGAAGCGACTTTGACAGCACTCGACGAACTAATCAATAAATTCGATTCGTTTTCACAAGAAGACGCCAAGCAGTTGCTGGATTTGTTAAAGCAGATGCAAGAAACCAAACAAACACTGCCAGATGTGGTTGGAAAAATGATTGACCAAGAAAGCAATAAAGCGAATTTGGAAATCTTGGCTAAGGTTCATGACAATTTTCAGAAAAAATTTGCTTTAGCTCAAAAGACAAGCTATCAATCTGACACAACGGTTACTTCTAAAGAAGTCCTTAAGTGGGTAAAAGCGGCAATTGAACAAACAAGTCAACAAGGAGAGCAATCGAACAGTACTTTTGGTCAACTCTTTAGTCAACATAGAACCGATTCAAGTATTGAACAGCTTCAAATTCAATTAGGCGGACAAGTTGAGACAACCGAGCAATTGAGTGACCAGCTCCTTAGTAAATTTGAACAAGCGATCAATCAAAGTACATTTTTGCAAGGTAAAAATGGTAGTCAACAATTATTATTAAAGTTAGCCCCTGAATCATTAGGGACAATAAGGGTTGAATTAACTGAAATGGATGGTGAAATGCTGGTTAAATTAACGGCAAGTTCTGAGCTGGCAAAAGAAGCTTTAGAAGCAAATATAAAAGAATTACGTCATATGTTTTCACCGCAAAATATTGTCATTGAAAAGCAGGAAAGTCAACCGATTTTTGTTGATCAGCAAACACCATTTGAGCAACAGGCACAGGATGAACAAGAATTAAACGAACAAGAGCAACAACCGATGCCAAATGAACAGGATAATCAGGAAGAAGACTCCATTCGCTTTGAGGATGTATTATTCCAAGAGAGGGTGTAAATATGTCTAAGATTGATCCGTCTTACTACTTGCGTAATGTCCCAAGAAGTGCACCAAGTTCAGAACTTGGTAAAGACGAATTTTTGAAAATACTCATGACCCAAATTCAAAATCAAGATCCTTTGAATCCAATGGATGACCGGGAATTTATTTCTCAAATGACGACTTTTTCTTCATTAGAACAAATGATAAATATGAATGAGTCAATCAGTATGCTGGTCAATAATCAAATGACGTCACCAGTCATTCAGTACAGTCATTTAATTGGTAAAGAGATTAGTTATTATGCCATTGATGAAGAAACTGGGCAAGTTAAAGAACCAAAGGAAATTGAGTCAAGTGAGGTTATCGCCATTAGCGAAAAAAATGGCTATGCAGTTATTGAATTAGAAAACGGCGAGAAAATATACACGGATGAAATATTACGGATTAATCAACCTTCAGAGGATTAGATAAAAGGAGGAGGTTAAATGGATCATCGTATTCAACACGTGTCTAGCCATGCCTTACTACAAAATAAGCAACCCAAAACAGTTAAATCGAATCCACAATCAACATCATTTCGAGCTGTTTTAGACCAAACACAATCTGATTTAAAAATAAGTAAACATGCGCAAGCACGATTAAATGAACGTGATATCAATATTTCAAGTGATAAATGGGAAAAAATCGCTGACCAAGTCAGAGAAGCAAAGAAAAAAGGAATTACAGATTCATTAGTGATTACAGATGAAGCGACATTATTAGTTAGTGCAAAAAATAATACGGTCGTAACTGCACTCGATCGAGAGGAAGCGCAAAGTCGGATTTTCACTAATATTAATGGAACTATTTTATTAGATTAAGGCTGGACCTTAACAGGAGGCCAATTGACGCTGTTGACTGAGTGAGACAGCAGTCTAAATAGGGGATGTTCAAAAAGTCCAACAAAAATGACACGTCGAATTCCTGCGTTGGCTTGCTTTTCTGGTACTCACGTATGTAAAAGCATACGTTCTGTTCCTCAAAGCTGTGCCGCCTTGAACTTTCGACGTACAGGATGTACTAGTGTCGGCGTTGCAACAGGACGTTGCAATTTTAGCCGACGGGTCCTTTTTATCGAACTTTTAGAACTCCAAATTAATAGGAGGAATGTTTAAATGTTAAGATCAATGTATTCTGGTATTTCTGGAATGAAAGGTTTTCAAACACAATTAGATGTTGTCGGTAACAATATTGCTAATGTTAATACATCAGGTTACAAAAAATCTCGAGTTGCTTTTCAAGATATGATGAGCCAAACAGTTGCTGGTGCTTCAGCTCCAACCAATATTCGTGGTGGGATTAATGGTCAACAAGTGGGATTAGGTTCGCAAATTGGAGCAATTGACGTGATCCATACCCAAGGTAATCGTCAAACGACAAATCGTGAGTTAGATCTCGCATTAGAAGGAGATGGTATGTTTATCTTTGCTTCAGGTATTGATCAGGATCAATTCAATCTAGAAGATGCGGATTTATTATATTCACGTGCTGGTAATATGTATTTAGATGATAATGATTATATCGTCAATGCCAATGGACAGTACCTTGTAGGTGAAGGTGGATCAAGAATACAAATACCAGAATCTGCAGATAGTTTTAGTATTCAAGGAAACGGAGTTGTTAACTACGTTGAAGATGGTGAAACATACACAGCGGGTCAAATTATGTTAGCTAAATTCTCTAACCCAGGTGGTTTAGAGCAGGTGGGTAATAACATGTACCGTTCAACCGTCAATGATGGAATGGTTGGCGAAAATGGTATGCCTGATCTGATTACACCAGAAGAACAAGGGTCTGCGAGCATTGTCTCTAACGCATTAGAAATGTCTAACGTTGATTTATCTGAAGAATTTACCGATATGATTGTTGCTCAACGTGGTTTCCAAGCGAATACAAGAATTATCACCACATCTGATGAAATCTTACAAGAACTAGTGAACCTTAAACGATAGATAGGAGGAAGGAGCAAGTTTAACAGCTTGCTCCTAACATAAAAATGATTCAACTGACAAGCTTTAACGGTGAAACATTTACATTAAATGCTGTTTATATTGAACGAATCCAGTCATTTCCGGATACGACAATTACACTATTCAACGGCAAGAAATTAGTAGTCAAAGAGTCAGAATTAGAAGTAAAGGCATTATCAACACAATTTTTTAAGAAAATTGGTTTAGTAGGCTCTCAATTAAAAGTGGGTGAAAAAGATGAATAACAAGTGGTTTAAAATTATCTTGGTCGTTTTAGCAGTCGTTGCTATATCAGGTGTAGCTGGTATCGTCTATCTCTTACAAAATAATGAAGATCCGAATCGCGAACTAACGCTAGATGAACAGGTTGAGTATTCTTATACAACAGATGAGATTAACCTAGATTTAGAGAATCAACGATATGTTCAATTACAATTTAATATTTTAACAAACAATAGTGAGGCTCGTGATGAGATTGAATTAAGAGAATTTCAATTTAAAAATCTATTAATTAAAGAGACGATTGATATGACATCTGAACAACTTCAAGCTGGATTAAATGAATTTGAAACGACACTAAAAGAAGAAATGAACAAATTAATGGAAGAAGGGGAAATTACCGACATTTATATTGTGGGTAAAATTGTACAGTAGTATAGCTCCTTTGTAGGAGGTGAGAGTGATGGCAGATGAGGTTCTGTCTCAAAATGAGATTGATGCGTTATTATCAGCACTATCGTCCGGGGAAATGGACGCTAATCAATTGAAGCAAGAAGAAAATGATCGGAAAGTTCGCGTCTATGACTTTAAAAGAGCATTGCGCTTTTCTAAAGATCAGATCCGAAGTATTTCAAGAATCAATGAGAATTACGCACGACTTTTAACAACATATTTTTCAGCGCAGCTGCGTACCTATGTACATATTTCTGTTGCTTCTGTTGACCAAATTCCATATGAAGAATTTATTCGTTCGATTCCAGCGATGACGGTGCTTAATATTTTTAGTATGGCACCATTAGACGGAAGAATTATTTTTGAAATCAATCCAAACATTGCTTATGCAATGCTTGATCGCATTTTAGGTGGAAAAGGAAGCAGTTTAAACAAAATTGATAACTTAACTGAAATTGAATCGACAATCATGACAAATTTGTTTGAAAGATCATTGGACAATTTACGTGAAGCTTGGGCTTCAGTAGCTAATATTGATCCCGCCTTAGAAGAATTTGAGGTCAATCCTCAATTTCTACAGCTTGTCTCTCCAAATGAAACAGTTGTTGTTGTATCATTAAACACGACTATAGGTGAAAGTACAGGCATGATTAATATTTGTATTCCACATGTTGTATTGGAACCAATTATGCCAAGACTATCTGTTCATTATTGGATGCAAACTGAAACACAAAAAGATCGTAAACCTGAGGAGTATGAAAGTTTAACTGAAAATATTCAATCAACTTTCCTTGATTTGAAGGTTTTACTTGGACAAACGAAGATAACCATTAATGATTTTTTACAGATTCAAAAAGGAGATGTACTCCACTTAGACCAGAAAATTAATGAACCCATGGCATTGCAAGCTGATGATGAACGCTTGTATACTGTACAACCAGGTCATAACAAAAATAAGGTTGCCGTTCAAATATTAGAAGAAATTAAGAAGGGGGCACCAGATCATGAATGATGGTATGCTTTCACAAGACGAAATTGATGCACTATTAAATACTGATGAAGATGAAGAAGTGGAAGAAGTTGTTGAAGATACTTCAGAAACTTCCCCAATCTTAACTGATTTAGAACAAGATACGTTAGGTGAAATAGGTAATATTTCATTTGGAAGTTCAGCGACAACGTTGGCAACCCTATTGAACCAAAAGGTTGATATTACCACACCAACTGTCTCATTTGTTCGACGAAATGAGTTGGAAAAAGAATTCCCCAAACCACATGTTGGGGTAGAAGTGAAATATACTGATGGTTTCCAAGGTGATAATCTGTTTGTTTTAAAAACAGATGATGCAATGGTTATTGCAGATTTAATGCTTGGAGGAGATGGAAAAACAACAGAAACTGAATTAAACGATATCTACATGAGTGCCATCCAAGAAGCAATGAATCAAATGATGGGAACTGCCGCGACAAGTATGTCAACTGTTTTTTCGAAGCGAGTCGATATTTCCCCCCCTTCTACAGTGATGTTAGATGTGACGGAAAAGTCGAGTGAAAAATATATTCCTAATGATGATATTTTAATTAAAGTATCATTTCAATTGAAAATTGGGGAGTTAGTCGATTCAAATATTATGCAACTTTTACCCCCTTCCTTTGCCAAGGAAATGGTAGATGGATTGTTGAATGCTCCGATTTCAGAACTAGAACCAAAATCGGAAGTGAAACAAGAAGAGAAAGTGGAAAATGAGGCTGTCCAAATGAATCAGCAAACAAATTATAAACAAACCATGCAGGAAGAACCCAGAGCACCGCGTAACATTGGCGAACCGACACAAGCAAATGCCAGTATTCAAAATGCTCAATTTTCAAATTTTGAGTCATTGGATTTACCACAATCAGAGCAACGCAATTTAGATATGTTATTAGATATTCCTCTTCAGGTAACTGTGGAGTTAGGAAGAACAAGACGGGCTGTTAAGGATATTTTAGAATTGTCGTCGGGTTCAATTTTAGAACTTGATAAATTAGCTGGTGAACCTGTTGATATTCATGTTAACAATAAATTAATTGCTCAAGGTGAGGTTGTTGTGATTGATGAGAATTTTGGGGTCAGAGTTACAGATATTATTAGTCAATCTGATCGTTTGAAAAACCTTAAGTAAAATGTCTAGGAGGAAGAATGATGGCACATACAGTATTAATTGTAGATGATGCAGCTTTTATGCGTATGATGATTAAAGATATATTAATAAAGAATGGCTTTGAAGTGGTTGGAGAGGCGCAGGATGGTCAACAAGCTGTTGATAAATTTGAAGAACTCAAGCCCGATCTTATCACGATGGATATTACCATGCCGGAAAAAGATGGAATTACTGCATTGAAAGAGATTAAGGAAGCAGACCCTAATGCCATTATTATTATGTGTTCAGCGATGGGACAGCAAGCAATGGTTATCGATGCTATTCAAGCTGGTGCGAAAGACTTTGTCGTTAAACCGTTTCAAGCTGATCGTGTCATTGAGGCTATTACTAAAGCATTGGACTGATGGCATGAAAAAGCTATTGCCTTTAATCATTTTATTTTTCTTTACCATTAATGTGATGATGCTTTCAGCAGAAACAAGTGATGATTCTGTGACCGATTTCTTTAATCAAGAAGAATCAGATTCATCTGAACCCGACACAGCAGATCATCAGATGATGGATGAAGAAGAAGAGCTAGAAGACGAACCACAGTTGTTGAATAATGAAACGCCAAATATCTTTGGACTCATTATGAGAATCGTTGTTGTATTAGCCTTAATAATCGGTCTAATCTATATTTTACTTAAATTGTTTAATCGCACGAAACAATTTAATAAACAAGGGGAAGTCCTGGTGAATTTAGGTGGTATATCACTAGGAACGAATAAATCCGTTCAGATGTTGAAAGTAGGCGAAAAAATCTACCTTATCGGTGTCGGTGATAATGTTTCAATTTTAACTGAAGTAACCGATGAAGACATCAAACATCAGATGCTTGAGAAACATCAAGCGCCTTCTCTAAAGGTTAATTCTTTATTCGATCAACTCAACATTAAAAAGGAAAAAATCAAAACTGATGATCAGCAGAGTGAAGCTAAAGTGAATGATAATTTTGCTTCTTTATTTAAAGGAGAACTCGATGCAATGAAAGAAAAGAGAGAAGAAATTAGAGCCAAGTATAAGGAAGAAGAATAACTATGAATGAATTTATTGATATTTTTTCTGGTACAGATCCAGAAACAGTTTCAACCGCTGTCCAACTATTAATCTTATTAACTATTTTCTCTTTAGCACCAAGTATTTTAATCTTATTAACGAGCTTTACTCGGATCGTTATTGTGTTATCTTTTACTAGAACCTCTTTGGCGACACAACAAATGCCGCCAAATCAAGTTTTAATTGGGATTGCTTTATTTATTACTTTTTTTATTATGGCCCCAACATTCCAGGAAATTAATCAGGAAGCGTTGTCGCCTTTAATGAATGAAGAAATTGGCTTAGAAGAGGCATATGATCGAGCAAGTGCGCCGGTTAAACATTTTATGGCGGACCACACTCGTCAGAATGATTTGCAATTATTTTTAAACTATACTGAAACAGACGGTATTGAGACAATTGAAGATATTCCATTAACTGCTTTAGTTCCTGCTTTTGCCATTAGTGAACTAAAAACAGCTTTTACAATGGGCTTCTTAATTTTCATACCTTTTCTCGTTATTGATATGACAGTAGCCAGTATTTTAATGTCAATGGGTATGATGATGTTACCACCAGTCATGATTTCTTTGCCATTTAAAGTTTTATTATTTGTTTTAGTTGATGGGTGGCATTTAATTGTAGAATCTTTATTATCGGGATTTAATTAGTCAGTCAGAAGGGGATTTGAAGAATGAGTGCAGAGTTAGTCATTACACTCGCTGAACGAGGAATCATTACCATACTAATGGTTGCAGGGCCATTATTAATTCTCGCTTTAGGGGTAGGGTTATTAGTCAGTATTTTTCAAGCGACAACACAAATCCAAGAACAAACATTAGCTTTCATTCCAAAGATTGTTGCTGTGTTAGTTGGTGTTGTCTTTTTTGGACCTTGGATGTTAACACAACTTACTCAATTTGCAATCAGTATATTGCAAAATTTAAATCAATATGTGGGTTAAAAAATGTTAACTTTAATTGATTTGAACTATTTGCCTGCTTTTTTGCTCATCTTCGCTCGGATCGTTGCTTTTTTGGCAACTGTTCCGATTTTTTCGTACCGAAATATACCTAATCCATTTAAGATTGGCATTGCCTTATTTATCAGTTGGATCATCGTTGTGACTATTGATATTCCCGTTTTATCAATTGATTTAATGTTTATCATCTTGATTTTTAAGGAGGTACTTGTTGGTCTTATATTAGGACTCGTGGCTACTCTCATTTTAACCGCTGTTCAAATTGCAGGTGGATTCATCGATTTTCAAATGGGATTTGCTATTGCAAACGTGATTGACCCGCAAACAGGTGCACAAAGTCCAATCATTGGTCAGTATTTTTACACCTTTGCTTTAATGTTTTTATTAGCTATTGATGGTCATCATCTATTAATCAATGGTGCATTTTACAGCTTTGAATGGATTCAGCTTGATCAATTGATTGATTTATCAAGCCCAAACTATATAACTGCTGTTGTAACAATGTTTAATCAAATTGTTGTTATTGCTTTTCAAATGGCAATTCCAATTGTTGGTAGTTTATTCTTGGTGGATGTTGCTTTAGGAATTATAGCAAGAACGGTTCCACAGCTTAATGTATTTGTTGTCGGAATCCCTTTAAAGATATCAGTTTCATTCTTTGCGATTAGTGTATTTATGGTGTTTTATATTAGTTTGGTTAGAAGGTTATTTGGCTATACCTTGGATATCATGGATACCTTTATGCGTATTTTAGGAGGAATGTAAACATGGCGTGGTTAACGTTAGATCTTCAGTTTTTTTCAGGAGAAAAGACTGAGAAGGCTACACCAAAAAAACGTGAAGATACTAGAAAAAAAGGACAAGTGGCTAAAAGTCAGGATGTTAATACAGCTATATTACTCTTTTTTATGTTTATCACTTTTATCGCTATTGGTCCTTTTTGGCAAGAGAGATTTACGAATCTTTATACGCATGTTTTTACTGAGTATGTGACATGGAATCTAACCCCTGATCAAATACATTTGATTTTCTTAGATATTATATTCTATATTGCCGTTACAGTTGCCCCAGTTATGGGGGTGGCTATTGTAGCAGGGATCGCTTCTAATCTCCTGCAAATTGGTTTTTTATTTACATCTGAGCCCTTACAAATGAAATTAGACAAGCTCAATCCTATTTCAGGGGCAAAGCGGATCTTTTCAGTTCGGGCGATTGTTGAACTCATTAAATCTTTATTAAAAATTTCTATTGTTGGTGCTGTTACTTTTTCTGTGTTATGGGGAAGCAAAGATGATATTATGATGCAAGCACAATCTGATTTAGATAGTTCCCTAAGTTTTTTTGGCTCTACAACGACGAGAATGGGACTTTCTGCTGCCATAGCCTTATTAGTGTTAGGGGTATTGGACTATGCTTATCAACGCTTTGATTATGAAAAAAATATTCGAATGTCAAAGAACGATATTAAAGATGAGTATAAAAATATCGAAGGTGACCCGTTAATTAAGTCGAAGATTAAAGAAAATCAACGGCAAATGGCGATGCGCCGTATGATGAGTGAAATACCTGATGCAGATGTAGTCATTACAAACCCAACTCATTATGCCGTTGCGATAAAATATGATGAATCAGAAGCTGATGCCCCCTATGTTGTTGCTAAAGGTGCAGATTACGTTGCATTAAAAATTCGCGAAATTGCACAAAAAAGTCAAGTGATGATTGTCGAAAATCGTCCTTTAGCAAGAGCATTATATGCTGATATTGAAATTGGACAGACAATAGATGAATCGTTTTATCAAGCTGTAGCAGAAGTTTTAGCTTATGTTTATCAGGTTGATCAAAAAGCATAATTTAGGATGTTCAAAAAGTTTGGCGAAAATGACAACTCGAAAATAGAAGATCTTCGACTCATTATTGGTACGATCTTTTTCATCTTCTTTTTGGACACGCACTAAAACAGCTTGTGAGGAGAGAGTAAAATGTTGAAAGTAAAAGATTTTTCAGTCTTATTATTTGTGATAATTATCATCATCATGCTAATTATTCCTTTACCTGGATGGTTATTAAGTATTCTTATTTTAATGAACATCTCTTTATCTCTTATTGTCATATTGGTTGCGATGAATGCAACTGAACCCCTGCAATTTTCAGTTTTACCTTCATTATTATTAGTTATAACGCTGTTTCGTCTAGGCTTAAATGTCTCAACAACACGTTCTGTTTTAGCTGAAGCTGATGCAGGTAATGTAATTGATACATTCGGAACTTTTGTTATCGGGAGTAATCCTTTGGTCGGTTTTGTTGTCTTTGTTATTTTAGTTATTGTGCAGTTTTTAGTTATTACTAAAGGTAGTGAGCGGGTATCAGAAGTTGGTGCTCGATTTACTTTAGATGCAATGCCTGGTAAACAAATGAGTATTGATGCTGATTTAAATGCTGGATTAATCAATGAGCAACAGGCAAAGGAACGAAGAAGTAAAATTGAACGAGAAGCTGATTTTTATGGTGCAATGGATGGGGCTAGTAAGTTTATTAAAGGGGATGCGATTGCCAGTATCATTATTGTGATCATTAATATTGTTTTTGGTATCATCATTGGTATGCTTCAAATGGGGATGGACTTTAATGAGGCGATTTCGACGTACATGAATTTAACAGTCGGGGATGGCCTTGTAACACAAATCCCAGCCCTATTGATTTCGACGGCAACTGGTATTATTGTAACAAGAGCTGCTTCAGAAGATAACCTAAGCAGTGATGTTACCACACAATTATTGCAATTTCCTAAGTTACTATACATAGCTAGTGGGACGATATTTCTGTTAGGCTTAACGCCAATTAACTTCTGGTTAACAACAGCTATTGCTATTATTTTATTTGTCGGAGCCTTCCTGCTCGACAGACCTGTGCAAGAACCAGTGGTTGACCAAGCAATGGTCGAGGACGAGGAAGCAACTAAACAAATGGAATCACAGGAACATGTTGTTGACCTTATTAGTATGGATCCGATCGAATTTGAATTTGGCTATTCATTGATTCCACTTGTTGATACAAGTCAGGGTGGTGACCTGATGGATCGGATTGTCATGATCCGTAGACAGTTAGCGATTGAATTAGGCGTTGTTATTCCTGTTGTTCGAATACGTGATAATATTCAATTAGCACCGAATGCCTACCAGTTAAAAATTAAAGGGAACGAAGTAGCGAATGGTGAATTAATGTTGGACCATTATTTAGCTATGACACCTGGGATGGATCAAGATGATCTCGAAGGTATTGAAACAACTGAACCTGCTTTTGGCTTACCTGCCAAGTGGATTAGTGAAGATATTAAAGATGAAGCAGAATTGTCTGGATACACTGTTGTTGACCCTCCTTCAGTTGTCTCGACACATATAACAGAAGTGATCAAAAAACATGCTCACTTATTACTGGGTCGTCAAGAAACCAAACAGTTGATTGACCATCTAAAAGAGTCCTATCCTATCTTAGTGGACGAAGTGACACCAGAACCATTGAGTGTTGGTGATATCCAAAAGGTATTATCTAAGTTATTACGCGAACAAGTATCGATTCGTAATTTACCAGTCATTTTTGAAACGTTAGCTGATTTTGGGAAAATGACGAATGATCCAGAATTATTAGGTGAGTATGCAAGACAATCATTGGCATCACAAATTACTAAACAATACACGGCTGATTCAAGGTCATTGCGAGTTATTACGGTTTCTGGTGAAGTAGAGCAAATGATTGCTGATCATGTGCAACAAACCGAGCATGGTAACTATTTAGCATTAGATCCAGAAAGTCAGCAGAAAATTATTGGTTCAGTAACTGAAAAAATAGATAATGTGTCATTGCAAGAAGAGATTCCAATTATTTTATGTTCACCAACCATTCGAATGTATATGAAACAATTGCTAGATCGCTTCTTTCCAGATGTGGTTGTTTTATCTTATAATGAATTAGAACCAGATCTTGATGTTCAAAGTATTGGGGTGGTGAAAGCAGGATGAAAGTAAAAAAGTATATTGCACCTAGTATGCCAGAAGCGCTCGATAAGGTGAGGACTGAGTTTGGTGAGGAAGCTGTTATTTTAAGCTCAAAAGAGATTTATACAGGTGGCTTTTTAGGCCTATTTAAAAAAAGAAATATTGAAGTTGTTGCAGCAATTGAACCACAAACGACTAAATCAAACCCAATTGAGAAAAAGAAACGGTCAAAACCAACTAGTCAATTTAAGCCAAAAATGATTGAACAAGAATCAGATAAACAACAACAAATTGTTCTAGAAGAGTTAAGATCATTAAGAAAGTGGATGGAGAAAACATCAGATGACACAGAGCAAAGCTTCCCAGTCGCTTTTCAATCGATTAAAGAGTTACTAATCTCCCATGAAGTTGAGGATAAGTTAGCTGATCAAGTGATCGCTAATGTTCTTGAACAAGGAAATCAACAAGATTTAACTTTGGAAGAGGCTAAACAAGCGGTAGAAAAATATTTAATTGAGCTTTTTACTGAATTTAATTGTGGGGCATTTGATTATCAGAAAAAATTTATTCATCTTGTGGGTCCAACAGGCGTTGGTAAAACAACAACAATTGCTAAATTGGCTGCAAATAGTATGATTAAAGATAATAAAAAAGTTGCTTTAATCACAACAGATACGTATCGAATTGCGGCAATCGAACAATTAAAAACATATTCAAATATATTAGATATTCCATTAGAAATTGCTTATACAATGGAAGATTATCAAAAAGCCCGTTTGAAATTTCAAGAATATGATCTTGTTTTTGTTGATACTGCTGGACGTAATTTCCGTGACCCAAAATACATTGCGGAATTAGGTAAAGTGGTTGATCTTGAACATGAAATTGAAACTTACTTGGTTTTATCTTTAACAACGAAAGCCCGAGATTTAACAACACTTTTCAATCAATTTAAGGCTATTCCATTAAAGAAACTGATTTTCACTAAATCTGATGAAACAGCTTCTTATGGAGCGGCTTTAAATTTAGTCTATAGACAACAAATTGGGATTGGTTATTTAACACATGGTCAAAATGTACCAGATGATATTAGCGAAGCTAGGCCAACTTTGTTAGCTAATTTATTAATGAAGCCGAATGATGACCATGTTTAATGATCAAGCAGCAAGTCTTCGTCGAACAATGAAAAGAATGAATAATAGAGAACAGCAAGCTAAGACCATTGCTGTAGTTAGTGGTAAGGGTGGCGTTGGTAAATCCAATTTTACACTGAATTTTGCCTTAAAACTAAGTGAACACAAAAAGTCAGTTTTAATTATCGATTTAGATATAGGAATGGGAAATATTGATATTTTACTAGGTTTACAAGCAAAATATTCAATTGTCCAAATGTACGAGAATGATTTATCAATTCATGATATTATAGAAGCAGGTCCAAATTCTATTTCATATATTGCAGCTGGATCAGGACTTGCTAAAGTATTTAGTATGAATGATGCAATGCTTAATTATTTTCTAGCTCAATTTAGTGAGATTACGTGTGAATATGATTATATTTTTTTTGATATGGGTGCTGGGGCAACAGATGATAGTTTATCCTACATACTTGCTACTGACGAATGTATTGTTGTTACAACCCCAGAACCAACAGCAATGATGGATGGATACGCCATGATCAAGCATATTTATCAAAAGAATCCATTGCTTCCGTTTTATTTACTGATCAATCGTGCAGATTCAATTAAAGAAGGCAAGCAAGTCATTGAAAGACTTCAAAAAGTATCGGAACATTTTTTATCAAAGTCAATCACAGCCTTAGGTGTTTTGCCCTATGACAAAAAGGTACCGAAAGCTGTCATTTCTCAAGTTCCTTTTACTCTATATGATCCACAAGCTCAAGCATCTAGAGCTATTGATCAAATCGTAACACAATACTTAACAGATACCATAAACCTTGATAAAAAAGCTCCGTCATCATTTATTACTAAACTGAAAAGATTTATCGCAGATTAACTGGCTGTAAGCTCCCTCTTTAAGAATAAGCGAAGAACTAGGTAGGCCAAGTAAGGGATCAACAGCCAGTAAAAGCCCGAATGGTTCATCTACCAATCAGTGGCAAGCCCCCACTGATAGGAGATTCACTTTATCGCAGATTAACTGGCTGTAAGCTCCTTAGTTAAAGAGGAATCGAGAATGATCCTCTTTAAGAATAAGCGAAGAACTAGGTAGGCCAAGTAAGGGATCAACAGCCAGTAAAAGCCCGAATGGTTCATCTACCAATCAGTGGCAAGCCCCCACTGATAGGAGATTCACTTTATCGCAGATTAACTGGCTGTAAGCTCCTTAGTTAAAGAGGAATCGAGAATGATCCTCTTTAAGAATAAGCGAAGAACTAGGTAGGCCAAGTAAGGGATCAACAGCCAGTAAAAGCCCGAATGGTTCATCTACCAATCAGTGGCAAGCCCCCACTGATAGGAGATTCACTTTATCGCAGATTAACTGGCTGTAAGCTCCTTAGTTAAAGAGGAATCGAGAATGATCCTCTTTAAGAATAAGTGAAGAACTAGGTAAGCCAAGTAAGGGATCAACAGCCAGTAAAAGCCCGAATGGTTTATTTAACAAAACACCACTGATTGAAGGTTCATTTTAGCGCAGAAAGGTAGATGAGTGTGGAGAAGATTAAAGTACTAGTGGTTGATGATTCTGCCTTTATGAGGAAAATGATTACAAATATATTAGCATCACATTTTCGAATTAATGTAGTTGGCACAGCTCGGAACGGTATTGATGCTTTAAAGAAAATTGATGATTTGAAACCTGATGTCATTACATTAGATATCGAAATGCCAGAAATGGATGGGTTAACAACTCTAGCAAAAATTATGAAAGATAAGCCGCGACCTGTGATCATGCTTTCTAGCTTAACTCAAGAAGGGGCAGATAAAACACTTGAGTCAATGGAACTAGGTGCAGTTGACTTTATCGCGAAACCTTCTGGTTCTATATCACTAAACATTAAGGAGAAAGAAGCCGAAATTATAAGTAAGGTCCTACAAGCAACCAAGGCTAAAGTTGATCTCATTAAAGGGTCAGCAGACCGGGAATACGTCAAATCAGTACATGGTAAAATAGCAACAGGTCTAAAGAAAGACAAGCACTATATTATTGGGATTGGAACCTCAACAGGTGGTCCACGAGCGCTTCAGCAGGTTGTCACAAGACTACCTGAGAACATACCCGCTCCGATTGTCATTGTTCAGCATATGCCTGCTGGTTTTACAGAATCTTTAGCTAAACGCTTAGACCAATTATCCCATGTCTCTGTTTGTGAAGTAAAAGATGGTGAATGGTTGAAAAATGGTACAGCTTATATTGCACCAGGCGGTTATCAATTTAAAGTCATTGAAACAACTAAAGGCTTACAAGCAAAGGTTTTAAAAGAAGAAAATAGAAATGGCCACCAACCATCTGTTGATGTCTTATTTGAATCTTTGGCAGAACTCCCAAGGCATCAATTATTAGCCGTAATAATGACTGGAATGGGTGCTGACGGTGCAAATGGTTTAATTGAAATGAAAAAGAAAAAGCAAAATACAATCATTGTGTCTGAGGCTGAGGAAACATGTATTGTTTACGGTATGCCTAAAGCTGCTGAAAAAACAAATTTAGTTGATTTTGTTGTTAAATTACCAGATATTGCAGATGCGATTGTAAATCAATTGAAAATCAGAGGTGAATAAGATGGAAGTAAATGAATACCTTGATGTTTTTATCGAGGAAAGTAAAGAACATATTCAATCTTTAAATGATCATTTATTAGAATTAGAGAAAAACCCTGAAAATATTGAAATTGTTAATGAAATTTTCAGATCGGCCCATACACTAAAGGGAATGTCCGCTACAATGGGTTATCAAGACTTAGCTGATTTAACTCATAATATGGAAAATGTTCTCGATGCCGTTCGAAACCACAAGTTAACCTTAAATGCTGATATTGTTGATATTATTTTTAATGCAGTTGATGCATTGGAATCAATGATCATTGATATCATTGATGGTGGTGAAGGAAAAAATGATGTGACAGCATTGATTAACAAACTTAATGCAATTGGAAATGGTAAGCAGAGTCCTTCGAATGCTTCAAGTCAGTCGGAGTCATCAACCAGTGAATCAGGTAATATTCAAGCTGAACTAGATCAATTTGAATTAACGGTTTTACAACAATCGAAAGAAAAAGGTTTCAAGAATTATCAAGTGACCGTTCAATTGCAAGAAAGCTGCCTTTTAAAAGCAGCTCGCGTTTATATGATTTTTGAAATTTTTGAACAGATTGGTGAAGTGATTAAATCAACCCCAACCGTAACTGAGTTAGAAGATGAAAACTTTGAATTTGATTTTACTGTTATTTTAGTCACACAAGATACAACGGATGCTGTCGAACAAAAAGTTATGAAAGTTTCTGAGATTGAAAAGGTAACTGTCACCGAATTAGATATTGAGCAAAATATTGGCGAGGGTGAAGTTGAGTCTCAATCTGATTCAGAAGAAGAAAACGATGTGGCGGAAGAAACCAATGGAGAAAAGACTAAATCGAAACAGCAGATCACCAGCAAAACAATCCGGGTTAACATTGATCGTTTAGATGCACTGATGAATTTATTTGAAGAGTTAGTGACTGATAGAGGTAGACTTGAGCAAATTGCTGATACGCTAGGTAATACAGATCTTCAAGAAACAGTCGAACGTGTGACGCGCATTTCAGGAGACTTACAAAATATTATCTTAAATATGCGTATGGTACCTATTGACCAAGTTTTTAATCGCTTTCCAAGAATGGTACGTCAGCTGACTAAAGAGTTAAATAAAAACGTAGATTTACAAATTGTTGGTGCAGAAACAGAACTTGATCGGACGGTTATTGACGAAATTGGTGATCCACTTGTGCATTTAATTCGTAACGCCTTGGATCATGGGATTGAAACACCAGAGGTTCGTAAGGCAAATGGGAAAAATGAAAAAGGAACTTTAAAATTAAGTGCTTACCATAGTGGGAACCATGTGTTTATTGAGATATCAGATGATGGTGCAGGTATTAATCGAGATAAGATCATTAATAAAGCTGTCTCAAAGGGTTTAACGACAAAAGAACAAGCAAATAGTTTCACAGATCAACAAGCCTATCAATTAATTATGGAAAGCGGGTTCTCAACTGCAGATAAGATTTCTGATATTTCAGGTCGAGGCGTAGGCTTAGATGTGGTTAAGAATACGATAGAATCGCTAGGGGGGTCTATCTCAATTGACTCTACCTTACATGAGGGATCAACTTTCTTGATTAAATTACCATTAACTTTGTCGATTATTTCAGTTATGTTGACAGAGGTTCAAGAGGAAACATATGCTATTCCATTATCCTCTATTATTGAAACGGCTATTGTACATAAAAAAGAAATTATGTCAGCCCATAATAAACAAGTAATAGACTTTAGAGGAAAGGTTGTCCCACTCGTTTCATTGAAACAAGTGTTTAATGTTCCAGGGGAAGAAAGGGAAGAGGATTATTACTCTATTGTGATTATTCGACAAGGAGACAAAATGTCTGGGTTGATTGTTGATTCATTCATTGGTCAACAAGAGGTCGTGTTAAAATCACTAGGTAATTACTTAACAGATATATTCGCTATATCGGGAGCTACTATACTTGGTGATGGACAAATTTCATTGATCGTAGATACTAATGCACTCATAAAATAGTAGGGAGGTAATCTCATTGGTAGAGATGGCAACAGATAATATGAAGTCAATTGTATTTCAATTAAATAATGAAGAATATGCAATGCCGGTTAGTCTAGTTGGTTCGATTGAACGGATGATGGATATGACAAGAATTCCTGGGACCCCTGATTTTATCAAAGGCGTTCTAAATCTCCGGGGCGTGGTTACACCTTTAATTGATCTGAGAGCACGTTTTGACTTTGATGAAAAGGAATACACTGAGCATACTCGAACCATTATTATTCAACATAAAAATATGGATGTGGGTTTAATAGTTGATGCTGCATATGATGTGATTGATATTCCTAAAAATGCTATAGAACCAGCGCCAGAGGTTGTTGGATCAATTCATATTGATTATATTGATGGCGTGGCTAAGTATGGTGACCGATTACTTATTTTACTGAATATCGATGAAATTCTATCTAAAGATATATTAGAAAATACAGTTGATCGTCAAGAAAAGCTGGTGTGAGCATGTCTATTTTTGATTCTTTAACAGAGGGACAGTTGGATGTTTTGAAAGAAGTCGGTAATATCGGATCAGGGAATGCAGCGACTTCACTTTCCATGCTTTTAGGTCATAAAATCGATATGAAAATACCAGCCGTCCGTGTCGTAGATTATAATGAAATGATGGATTTAGTCGGTGGACCTGAAACATTAATTGCTGCTGTTTTCTTACGTATAGAAGGCGATACTCCAGGTAATATGTTCTTTGTTTTGTCACCTGAAGAAGCGAGTAATTTTGTTAAACAAATGACAGGCCAGGCTAACTTCTCAGTTTCAGAACCACCTCATGATGAAATGGCACTTTCTGCATTACAGGAGGCAGGGAATATTTTAGCAGGTTCCTATCTATCAGCATTATCAGACTTTATTGAACTTTCATTACAGCCATCGGTGCCGATCTTAACTATTGACATGGCAGGAGCCATATTAGCCGAGGGTTTAATGGAACTCTCACAGGTTAGTGATTATGCCATTATCATTGAAACAATTATTGATAATCATAGTGAGAACAAGCAACAAATCAAAGGTCATTTCTTTTTATTACCAGATCCAGATTCATTTTCAAAAATATTTAATAAATTAGGTGTGTCAGACCAGTGAAAGTCATTGAAAGTAAAGCTATAAAAGTAGGGATTGCTGATTTAAAATTTGTTAAAGCTCCAGATACGATACGGACCTCAGGTTTAGGTTCATGTGTAGGTGTCGTTGTATATGATGCAACAATAAAAATTGCTGGTTTAGCACATGTCATGTTACCAGACTCTCAATCAGCAAAGAAGACCGATTTCAATCAACATAAATATGCGGATACCGTTATTCCAACTTTAATAGATACACTGTTAAATCAAGGGGCAAGAAAATTTGCTCTAAAAGCAAAGATTGCTGGAGGGGCACAAATGTTTTCCTTTAGTTCTAAAAATGACATGTTGCGTGTTGGGGAAAGAAACGTAGAAGCAGTCAAAGGGGTGCTTGACGAGTATCGTATCCCCATTATTTCTGAAGATATCTACGGAAGTAGTGGCCGGACGATTGAATTTTCACCAGAGACATCAATTCTCCACATTCGGACTGTGAGTCAAGGAGCAAAGGAAATATAATCAATTTCCATATTTTCAAAGAAATAAATTAGTGATCGAATGATGATGAAAGCGAGGCGATTGGAATGATTGATCAAGAAACATCTATCGATCAACTTTGGGAAAACTGGAAGGAAAAAGGAAGCGCGCAAGCAACCAATCAACTCGTTGAACATTATTTATATCTAGTTGATTACCATACTCAGCGTATTTCCAGTCATTTGCCAAGAAATATCCAGCGTGATGAGATCAGAAGTTTGGGTTTGTTTGGTTTATATGATGCTTTGCAAAAATTTGAATACGAACGAGAGTTGAAATTTGATACTTATGCTTCTTTTCGAATTCGCGGTGCAATTATGGATGGACTAAGAAAAGAGGACTGGCTTCCTAGATCGACAAGAGAAAAAGCGAAAAAAGTAGATCAAGCATCAAGCGAATTAACCCAAAAGTTACAAAGAAAACCATCATCGACAGAAATTGCTGATTATTTAAACATGGCTACTGATGAAGTAGAAACCAGTTATAAAGATGTTTTATTTGCAAATCTTTTATCGATTGAACAAAAGACTGGTGATGATTCAGAAGACCATAAAGAAGGAATCGGTTATAAAATTATCGATAATCAGCAATTATCACCAGAAGACCACCTTTTACAGGAAGAAAATTATTTAGAATTAGCAGATTCGATCAAACAATTAAATAAAAATGAACAATTGGTGATTAGTTTATTCTATCACGAAGAATTAACATTTACGGAGATCGGGCAGGTTTTGTCTTTAACCACATCACGAATTTCCCAAATTCATAAACAGGCTATATTTAAGTTAAAAGAGGCTTTATCCTAAAATAGTTTATTTCTCATCCAGTTAAGCTTAGTTTTTTCGGTAAGACTGAGCGTCATTATTTTAGTGATGAGAGCAGTGACTATCGTATAAATCTAGTTCAATGATTAATTAATGGGTTGGGAGACTAAATTTTTGTTGATTTTAATTGACTTCCACCAAAAAAGGGAGAATGAATGATGTTAGATTTGAATGATCATTTTATAATGCTTATATCTGAAGATCAAATGGCCGCATCCATTCAATTAATTGAAGACTATAATGTGGGCGATATTACTGAACAAGATATTAAAGATTGGCTTAAAAGTAAGAAAGTGATCTTTGGTCTAAATGAAGAATCCATAAAAAAAATAACGGACGAATTTGAGCCAGCATTATTTCCAATTAAAATTGCTCAAGGTGAAGAACCAGAACATGGAATTGATGGAACAATTGATTTTGTTTGTGATCGGGATGATTATTTTAATATAGATGAAAAGCGTGATTTTCGTGATATTAAAAGAATTCCTTCCTTAGAAGAGCATGAAAAAATCGCCGTCATCACAGATCCGATTCAAGGGAAAGCTGGCTACACTGTTTTCGGTAAGAAACGACCTTTTAAAAAAGCTAGACCCGTCAAAATGAAAGCTGGTAAAAATGTTATTTTTAATAAAGAGGAAAATACTTTTTATGCAACCGTAGTCGGAAAACTGAGCGTAACGGGTCAGCAAATAAATGTGCACGATACATATGAAATTAATGAAGATTTATCAATGAAAACAGGGAATATAAATTTTGTTGGTTCTGTTATTATTCGTGGTAATGTTCCAGCGGGATATCGAGTTGAGGCTGAGGGAGATATTCATATTTATGGTCTGGTTGAAGCTGGTTTTATCAAAGCAGCTGGAAATGTCACAATAACAGAAGGAATTGCTGGTTTAAAAAAAGGCACCATTGATGCTGGCGGTGATGTAAAGATCGGTTATATTAACCAAGCTAAAGTAGAAGCAGAAAATAATATTATTGTGCAAAATTCAATTATGCATAGCCATTGTGTTGCTAAAGAGCACATCTATTGCCATTCAGGTAGTATTATTGGTGGTGTTTGCTCAGCTGGAGTTACCATTCAAGCTAATGAAGTCGGTAATAAAATGGATACGAAAACAGAAATATCAATTGGAGTAGACCAAGAGCAGTTTCAACAGGAAAGTCAGCTCAATGTAGCCAAGAAAACATTGCTAAATGAAATCAATAAACTCAAAAAACTTGGCGACAACCTCGAAAGAAAAGCGAAAACAAGTCATGGTTTATCATCAAAAGAGCGAATTTTACTTTTAAAACAAAAAAATACAATGCAAGTTACTAAAGGCAAACTGGCTAAGATTGAGGAACAAATCGAATCACTTAAAGTACAAATTGGTGATGAAAACAAAGCGCGATTAATTGTAAAAAAGGCGATTTATCCTAATGTAGACCTTCGTTTTGGTAAGTATCAAAAGACAACCGATACGATTTATAAATATACTCAGGTGTATATAGAAGAAGGGGAAATTGAAATAAAATCTCTTTAAAATGTGTGTGTTCAAAAGGGAAAGTAAAACTTGATGGATCATTTACACTGAACTTTTTGAACATCCTCTTAAAGTTGGAAGGGTGTGTTCACTGTGAGTTGGAAAGCGGTTGAGATGCAAGTTGCACTGCCACGAACTCAAGATGCGGGTCGAATACAAGAACAAATTCAACAACGAGGACGATTTATGCAGGATGTGATTTCCCAGACTCAGTTACAGTCAGAAGAAATAAAGCGCAGAACCGTTTCAGATTTAGAGCAAGGCTATAAGTTAAAAAATGATCAACGTAAAAAGGAAAAGTCGAAATCAAATTTAAAATCAACAGCAAAGAAATCAACGCAGTCAGAGTATCAGATGAAAGTCGAACATCCGTATTTAGGCAAAAGCATTGATTTCAATGGTTAAGAGGGATTCCAATATGTATTATATATTATTATTAATTAGTTTTCTGATTCATATACTTACCTTTGTGATGATTAGGCAGTTAAAAGTAAAATTGGATCAGCCAAATGAAAATAAAAAAGTGTTAGCTCAACAACAAAAGCAAATCGAAGAGCTTTTGGCCGTTTATTTATTAGAAATAAGAGAAGAAAATGAAAAACTACTTGACTTAATCAATAAGGGGCAACAATCCGCTTCACAAAAAGACTCAAAAAGTGAGGCACCACTTACCCAAAATGAGTCCGAATTAAATGCAACAACTGAAAAGTATCAAGACTATCAACCCATCGTACCAGATGAAGAAGACATTGTTGAACAGTCATTTGCAGCTCAAGTCCTTTCTTTAGCTGAACAAGGCTATACAGCTGAAACGATCGCTAAAAAATTAAATTGTGGAAAAACAGAAGTAGAATTATTATTAAAGTTTCAGCAAAAGCAAAAGAAATAAAAAATATTATCCCCTTTGTGTCATTAAAACCTTAAAAGTAGATCGAGGCTGTGAAAGGGTAGTATGTTCCTGGAAAAATGTTTACCCTCCTAGTTAGAGTGCTCGAATACATTCGAATTGGAACTAAACATGTGAAATCGTTAGGTTAGCTGTGAGCATCGACATGACATTACCGGAGCTGGCTTTTTGCAACAGCTCCTTTCTTTATGATTTCTTGTTGTTTAAGGTCAAGCGTTTATCACAGATAACTATCCGTAAAACTCGCGGCAACAGTGGGTTACTCGTCCCACCGAAAATATCTGGGTTTGCGGTTACTCACCCTATCGAAAGGACTTGGGACTGGGGCTCAGAATAAGTAAGACACTTATTCTTACGATGCAAATGCTTCGTAACTTTCCTTTGTGTGATGACTCGCTCCACCGAAGACACTTGCGGTTCCTTGCCCTACCGGAACCCTATGCATGGCTTACACCCTGTAGGTTGAACACCCACTGATTGAAGTTTTGTTTTTTTGTTTACATCTGTTTTGACAAGAAGAACCAGGAAGTCCAGATGGAGATAATAATGACAGAAACTAAAATTCTGATCAATTCAATTGAGGTTAAAATGACAATATTAAATTGCATCAATGCTGTTAGCACGATCAGAACAAACAATACGATACATATAGAATAATACGTCCCTTTCTGTTTAATAGCTTTTGTTCGTTCGTCTTTATGCTTAAATTGTGGATAAAGATAGCTTATAATAAAGGCCATATATGCTAACGCTCCCCAATTCAACAATTCTATGATTGATACAGTATCTGTTGTTATTGAAGAAATCAGCCTAATGATAAAAATAAATAAAAGCAGTACACTCACTACAGTGAACCTCTTTTGAGAGACCATTCATTTACCTCTCCTTTCTTCATTCATAAATTTCTTTAAATCTTTACTTTCTAAAGTAAAGATGTCTTCTACAGGTTTGTTAAAGATCCTTGCTAATACTAATGCTAATGGAAGAGATGGATTATACCTTCCTTTTTCAATTGAAATAATGGTTTGTCTGGATACATTTAGTTTAGTTGCTAAACTATCCTGCGAGTAACCTTTTTCTTTTCTAAGTTCCATTAAATTGTTTTTCAATTATTTCTTTCCACCTTTTGTGAAGGACTACATATTTTATTTAACTTCATTGTATAGTAACGCTTTTTTGATGTCAAGCTTACTTTACGTTAAGGAAGCTTGACACTAAAATTCCTTATGATTAATGCATTAATCATTCTACAGTCTGAAATATTTCATCAAGATAGGATATTTCAAAGGAGAAAAGCACATGAGCAATCTTGTTCCCGGTCAAGAAGAGACAGTTTAAAAAGGAAAGGTGCTCAAAATGTCTAATCAATGCATATTTGCTGTAGATTTATTTCGTAAATGCCTTGCTTGTCACCACTCATTGTGATATAGTTGCTAATGGTGTTAAATACACACGCTTATGGATCGTAGAAAGGGTGCTAATGGGAATAGTATTCATTAGTTTTTCTAGCAAAATGAAGTAAGCGGAGGAAAAACCAAATTAGGAGGAAAATAAGATGGCAGTTATTTCAATGAAACAACTACTTGAAGCTGGTGTACACTTTGGACACCAAACACGTCGTTGGAATCCAAAAATGAAAAAATACATTTTTACGGAACGAAACGGCATTTATATCATTGACTTACAGAAAACTGTAAGAATGGTAGATGAGGCATATAACTTTATTAAAGAAGTTGCTGAAAATGGAGGTACTGTACTATTTGTCGGTACTAAAAAACAAGCGCAAGAATCAATCAAGGATGAAGCCATTCGTTCTGGTCAATATTATATTAATCAACGCTGGTTAGGCGGAACACTAACAAACTTTGGTACAATCCGCAAACGTATAAACCGTTTGAAAGATATCGAGCGTATGGAAGAAGACGGTACGTTTGATGTATTACCTAAAAAAGAGACTGTTGACTTATTAAAAGAAAAAGCTCGTTTAGTTAAGTTTTTAGGTGGCATCAAAGATATGAAAAATATTCCTGATGCGTTATTTATTGTTGATCCACGTAAAGAACGTATTGCTGTTGCAGAAGCAAATAAGCTAAATATTCCAATCGTTGGTATTGTGGATACAAACTGTGACCCTGATGAAATTGATTATATCATTCCTGCTAATGATGATGCTATTCGCGCTGTTAAATTACTAACTTCAAAAATGGCAGATGCAATTTTAGAGGTTAAACAAGAAGAAGAAATCGAAGAGGTAGAAGTAACAGAAGAAGAAGCCCCAGCTGAAGATACAGCTGTTGAACAAGAATAACAAAGGTTGCAGAGGTGATAAGAGGGGAACCTTTTATCACCTTTTTTGCCAGAAAAGAAAGAATAACTTCTTTCTGACTATATAAGTATAACCAACATAGTTTTTATCTACATCTATTGGGAAATACTGAGTTTCCAAACAATTATTTTTTTGATAAAAATGAGGAGGAAAGATAAATGACAGTAACAGCAAGTATGGTAAAAGAATTGCGTGAAAAAACAGGTGCAGGGATGATGGATTGTAAAAAAGCCTTGCAAGAAACAAATGGAGACATGGATCAAGCGGTTGATTATCTACGTGAAAAAGGAATTTCAAGTGCGGCAAAGAAAGCAGATCGTGTTGCTGCTGAAGGTGCTGCTTATACATTAATTGATGGTAATACAGCTGTTTTATTAGAAGTAAACTGTGAAACAGACTTTGTTACGAAGAATGATCAATTTAAAGAACTTTTAGATGAATTGGCAAAACACTTGCTGGCTCAAAAACCAAGCCATGTAGAAGAAGTATTAGCCCAACCTCTTCATGGCGATGGAGATACAGTGGAAACATATATTAATAAAACGGTTGCCAAGATTGGTGAGAAAATTACCTTACGTCGTTTTGTTATCGCTGAAAAAACTGATGCAGATGCTTTCGGAGCTTATATCCATATGGGCGGTACAATTGGTGCCTTAGCTACTGTAGAAGGTACAACAGACGAAGCCTTCGCTAAAGATATTGCTATGCATATTGCTGCGGTGAACCCTCAATTTGTCTCACGCGATGCTGTTGATGCAGAAACTGTTGAAAAAGAAAGAGAAGTTTTAAAACAACAAGCACTAAACGAAGGTAAACCAGAAAAGATTGTTGAAAAAATGGTTGAAGGTCGCTTAGGTAAATTCTTTGAAGAAATTTGTCTATTAGAACAAAATTTTGTTAAAGATCCAGATGTTAAAGTGAAGCAATTATTGGCTGATAAAGGGGCGACAGTTCAAGCCTTTACACGTTACCAAGTTGGTGAAGGTATCGAGAAACGTGAAGAAAATTTCGCTGAAGAAGTACGAAGTCAAATGAAAAACTAAACTACTCAATGTAACGGTAGTGTGAAAGAAGGGAGCACATTGTGTTCCCTTTTCTTGCACAACCAGTTCTTTTAATGATTGATCATTTTTGCTAAAGTTGTGAAACTGAAATGACCCACAAGCTTTAAAATATTAAAAGGCTAGAGTGTTATTTTACTACAAGAATTGTTTCCTATTAAAAGTTAGTGTAAGATATAAGTAAATTCTACATAATGGAGGTTAACATGACGAAAGCGCACTATAAAAGAATTGTACTAAAATTAAGTGGAGAAGCACTTAGTGGTGAACTTGGCTACGGCCTTGAACCTAAAATTGTTCAATCCATTGCCCGTCAGGTAAAGGAAATTGCCGATCTAGGTACTGAGATTGCCATTGTAGTTGGTGGAGGAAACATCTGGCGTGGTAAAGTAGGTAGTGAAATGGGGATGGATCGTGCAAATGCTGACTATATGGGCATGTTAGCGACAATCATGAACTCATTAGCTCTACAAGATAGTTTAGAGAATCTTGGTGTTGAAACGCGAGTTCAGACATCAATAGAAATGCGACAAGTCGCAGAACCGTATATTCGGAGAAAAGCAATTCGCCATTTAGAGAAGAAACGTGTAGTCATTTTTGCTGCTGGAACTGGAAATCCTTACTTTTCTACAGATACAACTGCTGCTTTACGGGCTGCTGAAATAGATGCTGAAGTCATTTTAATGGCCAAGAACAACGTTGATGGTGTCTACACAGCAGATCCACAAATTGATCTTAACGCGAAAAAATATGAACGACTCACTTACATGCAAGTGCTGAATGAAGAATTAGGTGTGATGGATTCAACCGCATCGTCATTATGTATGGATAATGATTTACCTCTATTAGTTTTTTCAATTTCCAAGGAAGGTAATATTAAAAAGGCCGTTTTAGGTGAAAAAATCGGTACTATTGTAAAGGGGAAATAAAAATGTCAGAAGCAATTATTAAAGATATTCGACAAAAGATGGAGCAAGCCACTCAGTCCTTTTCTAAAAATCTAGCTACTGTTCGTGCGGGACGTGCTAATCCAGCTATTCTAAATAGTGTGGTAGTTGATTACTATGGTGCGCCGACGCCATTAAACCAATTAGCGACGATTTCAGTACCTGAAGCCAGATTATTAATGGTGTCACCATTTGATAAATCATCAATTGGTGATATCGAAAAAGGCATTCAAAAAGCTGATTTGGGGCTAGCCCCATCTAGTGATGGAAATGTTGTTAGGATTTCAATTCCAGCATTAACCGAAGAACGTCGTAAAGAACTTGTGAAAGTGGTGGGTAAGTTTGCCGAGGAGTCTAAAGTTCAAGTTCGAAATATTAGACGAGAAGCAAATGATCAATTGAAAAAGGCTGAAAAAGATGGAGATTTGACTGAAGATGATCTGCGTCATGCTCAAGATGATGTTCAAACTGAAACAGACAAATTTATCGATCAAATTGATTCTCTTGTAGAACAAAAAGAAGCAGAAATCATGGAAGTTTGATTGTTACAAAAAAGTAGTGATTAGATAAAAGTAAATATGATTAAAGGCGAATGATTCTAAATCATTCGTTTTTTTTTATGTTCTCATAAATAAGTTATAGTAAGGATTTTATCTAAATCTGAGCGATAAAAGTATTGATAAATAATATAAATTTATTGATAAACGATAAATAATGTTATATGATAAAATCAATGCTGATAAATGTGAGGTGTTTTTATGAAACTTAGACCGACCTTTTTCTTAAAGATTACGACACTGATCATTGCTTTGATCATGTTAGGCTGTCTCGCTTTTTTCGTGCCTCATCTTGTTGATAGGGCTACTGAAGTCAATCCTGCGTATGCGTATTTGAAAATTCCAGTACTAATAGGTCTTAGCTTGACTGCTATTCCATTTTATTTTGCGCTTCTGCAAGCCCTTAAGCTGATCCAGCTCATTGAAATCAATCAAGCTTTTTCAAAACAATCGATTAAGGCGTTAGATAATATTAAGAAAGCCGCCATTGTCATTCTTGGCTTATACATTATAGGCTTGATTTTACTTCTTATAATAAACGCTCTACACTTAGGGATTGCAATTATGGGTTTAGTCATTATTTTTGTTACTGTTGTGATTATTTTTTTCACTTCTGTCCTTCTGGAATTATTAACTCATGCACTTAAAATAAAAATAGAAAATGATCTAACAGTTTGAGGTGATGGAGATGGCGATCATAGTCAACATTGATGTCATGTTAGCCAAAAGAAAGATGACTGTGACTGAACTAGCAGATAAAGTCGGTATTACAATGGCTAATCTTTCAATATTAAAAAATGGCAAAGCGAGAGCTATTCGTTTTTCAACATTAGAGGCGATTTGTCATGCATTGGATTGTCAACCCGGTGATATTCTTGAATATAAAAGTGACTGATCCATCATTAGCAGTAAACAAAATAAACTGAAAAAAAGGAATGATAAGATAGTTCCACTTTTACTTATTGGAATCATTGGTATGGCTACGGTTATATTGTATAGAAAGGCGATCGTGGTTCAGATTGGCAGTCACAATAGGTGGGTAAAGATATTGATGAATGTTGAATGGTTTCAGGATTATCGGCTAGCTGGGATCTTCTTATTTGTCATGAATGCTGTTTTATTTTTTCAACAGGTTTAATCATTTACATATTGACTTCTTTTCTAATTCCATATCTCCATTTGCTTATAATGTTCTTAGCCGTGTGTGCTAGCAGTTATTTATGGGGTATAATAAATCATGCTTGGCAAGGTGAGAAAGGAAATCACCTGAAGTTGGCACTAATAGGTAGTAGTTTTCATGTAATCTTGACGGTTATTCTTATCTATATAACCTAGGTGAAGACATTTTTATGAGAACGGCGGGCTTTGCTTTTACGGGTATAGTTTCCTTAGTGGCTTCGATAGTTTGTTTGGTAATTGTAGGGAACTCTAAAAGTAATTCTATACAGTAAAAGTAAAAAATAGCACGAAGTAGACGTTTTAAAATCTTCAGTTATACAGTAAGGATAGGAATAGATTTTGGTAGATTGCAAATCGTAGAAGTTGATTGTATTTTCGTTAACTTGACAGCAAATCGCCGAACTTGATTGTATTTTCGTTAACTTGATTGCAAAACGCCGAACTTGACTGCAAATCGCAAAAGTTGATTGTAAATCGTGGAAGTTGATTGTAAATCGTAGAAGTTGATTGTAAATCGTAGAAGTTGATTGCAAATCGTGGAAGTTAACTGCAAATCGCCGAACTTGACTGCAAATCGCAGAAGTTGATTGCAAATCGCCGAACTTGACTGTATTTTCGTTAACTTGACTGCAAATCGCTGAACTTGACTGTATTTTCGTTAACCTGACTGCAAATCGCCGAACTTGACTGTATTTTCCCAAACTTGATTGCAAATCGCAAAAGTTGATTGCAAATCGCGTAAGTTGACTGCAAATCG